>DASRZD010000644.1:0-4577 GCA_035686805.1 Armatimonadota bacterium | reverse complement strand
TCCCGGTCCGGTAGATCACATTCGAAGGCGAGGAGATGCTCACAGTCCCAAGATCGAAGTCATCCCTTAAGACATCTCCCGCCAGAATTGTCTGAGTCGTATAAGTCCGTGTAGTGAATCCGCTCTTCGAGCAAGTGACGGTGTAAGTCCCAGGCGGCAGGTCCATGAACCCGTAAGTCCCAGTCGCGTCCGTGCTAGTAGACTGGGTCACCGGTCCGGTCACCTGAACGGTCGCCTGGTACACCCAGTTCTGGTAGATCGGATTATCCGGCTTCGACGCATCGGTCACCGTGCCGAAGATGATTCCCGTCGTGGGATTGCCTTTCCAGGGCATATCGGGTACTACGACCGGCGATGGATAGAGATTGGTTCGCACCGCATCATAGAAATCGCCGTTCGGCAGCCCATCCATGTTCGTGGACATATAGCTATAGGTCGTGCCGCCCTGACACCCGGCGTCTCGCGCATATTGCATCTGGATGAGGGAGTTCGCTATCGTGTTCAGATACGCCGCCTGCCCGCAGACGCTGTGCCTGCCGGTTGCCGCCGCGATGTCTCCCAGCCAATCCGCCCACAAGCGGAAATCCGCCTTCTGATCCGACAGGTGATCTCGCTTGTAGTTCATGAGCATGTCAATATCAATGATGTGCTGCTCCATCCATCCCTTGGTGTTCTGCAGTACGTCCCGATACTGGCCGGTCTGAGTGTAATTGGTATTCGGGTCTGCGCCCATTCGCCCTGTGCCGCACACCGACATCTTGACATTAGGTTTCAGGGCTATGATCTCGAGGTAGCACTTCTTGACGAGGTCTGTCACCTGCTGCCTCCGATAGTCGGACCACGTCCCCCAGTGAGCGTCGGTGGTAGAAGTCGGCGGCCAATAGCCGTATAAGTCGTAGAAGCGCTGCCTGGTGATATTGTTGTAGCCCCACTGGGGATTCGGATAGCGGATGTAATCGAAGTTAATGCCATCCACGTCGTACTTGGAGACGATGTCCATCACCACTTTGCTGACGTAGTCCTGAACGCCTGGAATCCCCGGATCGAAGTTGTAGTTCACCCCGTCGAGAATGTTTCCGCTCCAGTCGGTATTCACCCAATCGGGATGCAGAGCCCACATATGATCCGGCGGCAGCTCCCAGGTGTCATCATCTCTCCAGATACGATAGGTAACGATCCAGGCATGGCATTCCATGCCGGCGGCATGCGCCTTGTCTATGCAATCCTGGAGGGGATCGAAGGGTAGGGGATCGATGATGTCATTCGCCCGAGGCTCGTATGCGGAATCGTAGTAAGCGTCCCCACACCGCCTGACCTCAGGGATGACGACATTGTAGTTCGCGCCTGCCAGCGTATTCACCATCGTTGTAATCTGAGAAGCGCTGTTCATGCCGTTATGCCACGTATCCGCCCAGGCGGCTCGAAACTCGGGGTGAGGCTCGGCTGACGGCAAGTAAAACCTCACTGCATCAGCCATCACCAGTTTCCCGTCCGTGCCGAGATTGGTGATTCGAACATAGTTGCCGGTGCCGGCGTTCATGGTGTAGGTGCCTAGATAGAACCAATAGCCGCCGTTCTCCTGCTGGTTGATGGTCTTGTAGTCATCGCCGGCAGAGCTGTGAATGATGAACTGGGCTGCGGTAGTGCGGTTGGCGCCGCTGGGGTACCAGGTGTAGACCTCCCAACCGTTCGAGGTCACCGGAATATTCGGCTGATAGGTCGCGGTGCGGCCGTTCGCCGGGTCCGCATAGCAGTATCGGTAGTCGTCTCCATACCTGGTGGCGGTGAGCGAGGAAGTCGTCCATGTCCCGATGAACTGAGCTTCCGGGTTATCTATGATGATTTCATAGGCTCCCAGGCCCGGCACTGCCCATAAGAGCAGTGCGCAGGCGAGGACCCAAACGCCTTTCATTTTCAAACGCCCCCGAGAATTGTGACCTATCTATGACAGATGCGACATTTCCCTCAAAGGCTTGCTACGCCTTTGGCATCTTACCTGCAACCTGCGGTTGCTTGCGCCTCATCCATCAGAATCCGACGTTCTCGCCCGTGATTGCAGCGAATCTGCCGATCTCTGTTACCTTCCACTTTTGGACTGGGATCACGAGCCAGTGCTTCCCTTCTTCTTTTCTCAGAGAAAGGCCCATTCGCCCCTCATACACTCGGTTTCTGTTTCCCTGTGACGTGAGGTCAAGGGTGATGCCGACTTCCACCTCGGCCTTATCTCCATCAACTGCTATTGATGCATTCTCCAGCGTGACGTCGTATCGTCCCTGCTCGTGGAAAGCCTGCGCTGCCTGAAGTCGCAGTGTGTCGAACTTCAGACCCGCCCGATCCGAATAGTCCCTGGAAATGCAGGAGAGGGCGCCCTTGAGGTCTTTGTTTTCTATTGCAGACTGACCCTTTGTCAGGAGAGCCTGGATCTGATCTTCGTCGGTGAGGTCGGTCCGTCCTGCCATCCGAGCGTACAGCAGGGCGGCGGCAAGCACAACAATCAGGCCTACAACTACCCAAGAGGACCGTCTCACAAATTGGCCTCCATTTGTTCACATCATAGCACATTCTCGCTCAAAGTGCAAGCTAAAACTGTCCCCCCCCGAAGCAAGCAGGAAATCAGTAACCTGCCAATCAACATAACACATAGTTTCGAGATTCTCAGCCGACGGGTAAGCCGTCAGCGGAGGTTAGCCACATGAAAGACTTAACGGATCGAGCGCTGGAACGAATCCACGAACACGGGGCAAGCTATGGCGACATACGCATCGTAAGGAATGCAAGCGAGTCCATCCAAGTCAAGAACGGCAAGGTCGAAGCGCTCACCTCCGAGACGGACGAGGGCTTTGGAATACGGGTGATCGCCGACGGCTCATGGGGATCCGCAAGCAGCTTGATGCTTGATCCTGATGAGATTGACCGCGTAGCCGAGTTGGCGGTTCGGATCGCACGGGCTTCGGCCCAGATCGAGCATGAGCCGATCGAGCTTGCGCCCGTCGAGTCGGCCGAAGGGAGCTTCGGATTCGATGTCGAGAAAGACCCCTTCGAGATACCGGTCGAGGAGAAGATACAGGTTCTGCTCGATGCCGACCGAGTCATGCGCGAGACTCCCGAGATACGGGTCTCCGAAGGCTCGATGCAGTTCTGGCGGACCGACACAGTTTTCGCCAGCACCGAAGGCTCGTATATCGAGCAGTCCAAGACCGAGAGCGGGGCAGGCTTAGAGGCCACGGCGGTCGCTGAGGGGGAGGTCCAGAAGCGCTCGTATCCGTCATCATTCGGCGGCGATTATGCCATCGCGGGCTACGAATTCGTGGAGGGCTGGGATCTGGTTGCCAATGCCGAGCGAACTGCCAGGGAGGCTGCCGCCCTCCTTACTGCTCCCCAATGCCCGTCTGACACCCGAACCCTCATCCTGGAAGGCTCTATGCTCGCCCTTCAGGTCCATGAATCATGCGGCCATCCGATCGAGCTCGACCGAGTCTTCGGCACCGAGTCCTCCTACGCCGGCACAAGCTTCCTGACCCCCGACAAACTGGGCAATTTCCAGTACGGCTCCGATCTGGTGAATATCAATGCCGACGCGACCGTCCCGGGTGGCCTTGGGAGCTTCTTCTTCGACGACGAGGGCGTCCCGGCCCAGAAAGTGCCGATCATCAAGAACGGCATGTTCGTCGGCTACCTGACCAGCCGCGAGACCGCCGCCAAGCTTGGTCAGAAGAGTGGGGGAGCGATGAGGGCCGACGGCTGGAACCGAATTCCCCTCATCCGAATGACCAACATCAACCTCGAACCCGGCGATTGGACGCTCGATGAGATGATCGAGGACACCAAGAAGGGCTTGCTCGCCGAGATGGTCGGCTCATGGAGCATTGACGATAAGCGTCTCAATTTCCAGTTCGCGACCGAGATCGCCCGGGACATCGAGGACGGCTCGCTCGGGGAGATCTACAAGAATCCGACGTACACCGGCATCACATACGAGTTCTGGGGAAGCTGCGATGCCATCGCCTCCGAGGACGAGTGGCATCTCTGGGGCGTGCCGAATTGCGGCAAGGGCGAGCCGGTCCAGAGTATGCACGTCGGCCACGGAGTCGCCCCCGCCAGATTTCAGAACGTGCGCATCGGCGTCATGGAGGCAGAGGAATGATGCTCGGACGAGAGAAGGTTCTTGAGATTGTGAGCAAGGCCATCGGTTACTCGAATGCCGGTCAGACCCAGGCGTCGGTCGAGATCGGCGAGTCCAGCCTGACCCGGTTCGCCAACTCCATCATCCATCAGAATGTCTCCGAGCGCAATGCCCAGATCGCCGTCAAGGCAGTCATCGGCAAGCGGCTCGGCTACTGCACGACGAACAAGCTCGACGACGCTGCAATCAAGGCCACGGTCGAGAAGGCAGTCGAGTTCGCCCGGCATTCGCCCGAGAACCGGGATTTCGTCTCCCTACCCGAGCCTGAGCCCATCAAACCCATCACCGCTTATGATCAGCAGACCGCCGACTACTCCCCCGAGGACCGCGCGAAGGACGTGGCGGGCGTGGTCGCCGAGGCGAGGAAGGCCGGCGCCCAGGCCGCCGGATCGCT
>DASRZD010000643.1:0-2199 GCA_035686805.1 Armatimonadota bacterium | reverse complement strand
TAAAGTCTGCTTGATCAGCAGCATCAGCGTATACGGATCCACGATCTCCACATTCTTGCCCGACTCCTTGATCGCTTCGAAGAGGCGCTTGTGGGCGGTGGGGCTCCAAAGGATCGTGCGGAAGATGAAGAACTCCGGCTTCTGGTCGGTCAAGCGGCCCAGAACGAGCTGCGCCGATTCGTCAGGAGGGCCGACGAGATCATCGGACATGCGGATGAATGGCATCCCCTTATAAACTCCTACACGGTCAATCTTCTGGGCGACGATCCCATTCTCTGAGAATGTCGTGTAGGCATCGAGGGTCTCCTCGGACATCGGCGGGCCATAGCCGTCAATGACGAAGCCGGTCACCGACAAGTCCCACTGCCGGTAGTATTTCCGGCAGTGCTCGGTCCACGTCTTCACTCCGGACGGCAAGCCGGAATACTGCCTCGGCTCCTGAAGATGCCCCGGGTTCAGATACCCCGCGCCCGAATCCCCGGCCACGAAGAAATCGTTCGGCGACTTTGTCTTCCGCGTGTATGCCATACCCGGCGGGAAACGGTCGGCCAGGTTCGGGTTGAACGCCCAGCCGAGAGGGATGCTCCCCCTCGTCGGATCGTCCCACAGATCGGGGATTCTATGATAGAGCCACGCCGCCGAGTCGTAATCGCCGACGTAAATGGTGACGTATGACTTCGCCGCGACCTTCCCATCCTTGATCAGCCCCCTGGCCTCCAAGTCCGCGACCGTCGGCAGCTTCTGGGGATAGCGCTCCTCGAGGGGATAGTGCTGGAACACCGAGGCATTTGCCATGCATCCCAGGCCGAGGGCGTCCGCGTCCATGAAGCCGTTGAAGCACGAGATGATCTCCGCGTATCGCCACTCGGTCGGGACGCCGCCGTGCTTCCCGCCTGCGCCCGCATGATCGGTATACTTCTTGTCCCAGGGGGTGAACCCGCCGACGTGGATCATCGCCGCACCCTTCGTCTGCTCCCAGACCGACCTCATGATCGCCTGAAGGGTCTTCACATCCGTCCCCAGCGGCTGATTCGGATCGTCAACCGGCGTCTCGTCGTCCCACGGGCCGAGGTCGAAGAAGAACCCCTTCTGCGCGATGAAGTAGTCATGGTTCGAGAGGGTGTGGTTCGGGATGTACCCGCCCGGATTCGTCAGCCAGTAGGCGTCAATGTAATAGCCCATCTTCGTGGGATTGCACTTGCCGGTGTCGAGGTACTTCTCCTTGGCCCAGACATAGGCATCGCACTTCGATGCGAACATGCTGGTCCCATCCTGCTTCACCAGCCATTCCTGCACCGGGAGCTTCTTTGAAAGCTGCTGGAACAGCGAATCGGGATCTCTATCAAATCGCACGCACGCAAGGTTCTCGACGCCCGCGATTGTCGAGGCCACGTTCGAGGTGGCGGCGACCTTCTCGTCATACGCCACCAGCCCCTTGATCTCACCGCCGAACTTCTCTACCAGCTCCTCCAGGCTGGGAATCTCCTCGATCTTCCAGCCCTTCAGCCAATCCTCCTGAAGCCGCATCAGCCAATACCGGTCAACGCGCGCATCTTCGCTGCCGATGATATAGACGTACAGTCGAGGCCCATCCCGGTTCACGATCCCTTGCAGTGACGACACGAAATGCGCATGGTCCCAAATCCTCCGCCGCTGCTTGGGGTCGCTCCGATCGAGTTTCAGAGTATAAGTGAGGTCAAAGGTGTAGAGGGTCATATCCATGGCACAGTTGTACCATGATTACGCGCCTGGCTGCAAGCAACGGTGAACGGTTGCGGTTGCGCAGCTCGTATCGGTGGCGTTAATCGTTGGACGTCTGGGAAGAGCACAAGACGCAACCGTTGGGCGACCGACGAAACGAGCGTCGCAACCGATGGACGAGTGGGCCGGCGTCTGATATAATGGGCGCAGTCTGGTTTACCGGAGTGCATAATGAGATACGGCCTGCTTCTTATCACTTCCATCCTTTTCCTGACGGGGGTTGCCATGGCAAGCGTTCCCGCGCCCGTAGTCATCCCGAAAGTTGCCTGGGGCTCGATGAAAGTGGGGGACTTCTCGGGCGAGTATCCCTTCGACCCGTATTGCCAGGGGCCGATCGGAGATCCGCTCGCCATCACGATTCACCACTCGACCATCCCCCTGAGCACGAATCCTCCGAATCATGAGGAGGACGTGAAGAAGGTCCAGGCCATCCAGCGC
>DASRZD010000642.1:0-8639 GCA_035686805.1 Armatimonadota bacterium | reverse complement strand
GAACGAGGGCGCTGCTGAGGCCATACCCGAAAGCAGGCATGCTGCCAGAATCAGAATGCAGATCCATTGTTTCACCGAATCTATCTCCTTTCTATACACGGATGGTTCACTCCATCGCATGCTCTAAACCCACCGATATTGCAGGCAATCGTTCATCTTGTTCTCCAGCGGTTATGAGACTTCCTCCTTGATATTGGGGCAATTCAGTGGGATTTGCGGGGAAACTACAGGCGATGGAATGCTCTATTCGACCACTCTTGGTCCGGTGATCACTTTGAGCAGCAGGACGAGGATTATCGCGCCGATAACAGCCGAAATGAGGTATACCCTCCCATATTCCGGGCCGAAGCTGAAAAGCGCACTTCCTATCCACGCGCCCATCAGCGCGACGATCATGGTGCCGACCCAGCCGATGCCCGCTCGAGTGCCAAGCGCTGCCTCGACAATCGCCCCGACGACGGCTCCGGCTATCAGCAATGCTATGAACCCTCCTATGGTCACGCGACCCACCTTCCTATGTCCAGATTTGTCAGTGTCCGCCCTTCGGCTGAGGAGCTGCCGGCTGCGACGGTTACGTATCATGATTACCCACGGTCGAATGCGTGCAAACGGCGAGTCCAGGAGTGCTACCGTGTCTGCATGAGGTATCTGAAGATGGAGATAGCCGACTGCTTGTCCAGGGGAAAGTTGTTGTTTCCGCACTTGGGAGATTGGATGCAGGACGGGCAGCCTTCGCGGCAGGGACACTGGGCGACTGCCTCGAGGGTCGCCGCCAGAAGCTCATCGGCCCTGGAATACGCCGCCTCGGTTATCCCCACTCCACCGGAATGAGCGTCGTAGACGAAGATCGTCGGGATGCCGGTTTGGGGATGAGAAACATGACTAGCGCCACCGATGTCCATCCGGTCGCACATGGCATAGAGGGGCATCATGCCGATGAGACTGTGCTCCAGGCCGTGAATCCCGCCTTCCATTCCAAGCTTTCTGGCCGACACGTCGGGAGGGATCGGCCCATCCAGAGTAAGCCACAGAGCCATCGTACTGAATGACCTCGGGGGCAGATTGAGATCAATGGATTCGAGCGTGATGTCGGTCATGAGCTGACGCTTCCAGTAGCCGGTCACCTGCGTGGTGACCGTGATCTCGCCGAAATGGAGCGTTCCCAAGCCCTCCGGCCGGCTGCTCAATTCGGCCTCTATCTTGACGTCGGTCAGGCTGCGAGGCACGGTATAGTAGTCCACTTCTTTTGCCGCCACATAGGCCGCCTTCTCGCTGATGTCGAGCTTCTGCACGACGTACGACTCGCCCTGATGTAGATACACTGCCCCCTCGTGCAGTACGTGGAATGCGCCGGCTTCGTCGGCGGTGCCCAGGATCGAATCGGGGCGCTCGATGTCGCGAATGTCGAACCCGTTTGCGCCGGTCGAGCGTATGTTGACGCTCGGGGCCGGCCTGCCCGATCCGCTCCAATACCAGCGATTCCCCGAATGCATCATCTGCCCAGACTCCTCGATCACCTGCAGAATCCGCTCAGCGTCCGGCCCGAACAGCGGAAGATCCAGCTCCGATATGGGGGTTTCGTCAGCCGCGCACTGAAGATGCTCGGCAAGTATATAGGCATTGAACGGGTCGAGGATCGCCTTCTCGTTGCGGGCGTCCAGCAGGTAGCTGGGATTGCGCATGAGGTACTGGTCGAGCGGATTATCGAGGGCGACTAGTATCGCGAGCGACGAACTCCGGCCTCGACCCGCACGCCCCGCTTGCTGCCAGGTGCTGGCTATGGTGCCCGGATAGCCGGTCAGCACGCATGCCTCCAGGTCGCCGATGTCAACCCCCAGTTCCAGGGCATTGGTCGCCGTGACTCCGAGAAGATAGCCGTCGAACAAGCCTTTCTCGATCCGGCGTCGCTGCTCCGGGGTGTACCCTCCGCGATAGGACATGATCCGCTCGGCAAGAGCGGGGTCCTCGATGGCGCTCTGGGCATAGCGGTAGATCAATTCGGCGACCACTCGGGCTTTGGTGAACGTTATGTTCCTGATGCCGCTGCTCACCAGCCTCACGAACAGAGCGGCGGCCTCGGAGTTCGCGCTCTTACGCTCGCCCTGGCCGATATAGGGCGGATTCCAGAATACGAACCGCTTCTCGCCCGAGGGAGAGCCGTCGTCGTCAACGACTTCAGCCGTGACGCCGGTGAGCTTGTTCATCAATTCCGCCGGATTGCCGATGGTCGCCGAGCATGCGATGAACTGAGGCACTGAGCCGTAATGCCGGCAGACCCGCCTCAGCCGTCGAACGACATTCCCCACGTGTGCGCCGAATACACCCCGATAGACGTGCATCTCGTCAATCACGACGAATGCCAGGTTACGAAAGAAATCGGCCCACGAGGTGTGGTTCGGCAGTATCCCGACGTGGAGCATGTCGGGATTAGTGAGAATAGTATGGCAGTTCTTTCGGATACCTGCCCGGGCGGACGTCGGAGTATCTCCGTCATAGATGCCAAATCGAGGGCCGTCCAGACTGAAGTCCTTCAGTTTCCGCAATTGGTCCTGCGCGAGGGCCTTGGTAGGAAATAGGTAGAGCGCATTCTTGCCGGGCGATGTGAGCTGCGTGTGGAGGACCGGCAGATTGTAGCACAGGGTTTTCCCACTGGCGGTCGAAGTGACTACGACGACATGCTTGCCTTCGAGGACGAAATTCACTGCGGCGGCCTGATGGGAATAGAGGCGCTCGATGCCGGCGGTCCTCAGGTGCTGGTCCAGGCTCGGATGGAGGGGCTGGGCAAGGTCGCCATACTTTGGCTCACGAGCTGCGCTCCTTGCAATGTGAGCGATCTGGCCTCGGTAGTCTTTGGAATGCTCGAGTGATGACAGAAACCGCTCGAAGTCCATAGGCCTACTCCCACACACCCACACGCCCATACTCCCACACGTATGGGGGTTTGGGAGTTGGGAGTGTCATTGCCGCTCCACGATCTTCACCAGTCCAATGCTCAAGACATAGAGCACCAGCAGAGGCACGCACATCATGCCCATGGTGAAGGCGTCCCCCGAAGGCGTGACGACCGCCGCAATGATTGCCAGCACCACGACCGCCTGCCGCCAATGAGCTATCAGCATCTTGGAATTGACGATGCCGACCTTGCCCAGGAACATCAGGATTATGGGCAGTTGGAACGTCAATCCGAAGGCCAGGAGCATCTTCAGGATGAAGATCAGGTTCGGGCCTATCTTGGGAAGAAACTTCACGCCGGTTGGGAATTGTGCCAGCAGCCATTTGAACCCCATGGGGAGAATGAGGTAGGAGACAATGACTCCACCGGCAAACAGGAAGATCGAGAGTGGGCCGACAAGCTTGACCGCCTTCCGTTCTTGTTTAGTGAGGCCCGGAGCAACGAACTTCCATCCCTCCATGGTGACCAGCGGAAGCGCGAGGATGACTCCGATCAGCATGGAGATCTGCATCTTGATCGTGAAGCCCTCGGTGACTTCCGTGCCGATGAAGTCATTCCCGTCGCCGAGAAACGGCAGTATGGGATTGCTGATGATCTTGAAGAAGAAGTCGTAGAATATCCAGCCGGCGAGCGTGCCCAGCATGACATAGACGGCAATCCGTATTATTCGGGTGCGGAGTTCGGTGAGGTGCTCTATCAGCTCAAGCTGGCGGTCGGAATCCAGCCCTTCGGCATCCTTCTCGGCGGTGTCTACCATCAATGCTCCTGTTGTATATCCCTACAGGAAACGAGAGGCGGGAGATATTCATTCCCGCCCTCAGAAGTCCAAGAAAAAGCTCGCACTGATCTTACGGCACAAGCTCGATAGTCTGACGGATCTGCATTTTGACCTTAACCGTCTGTTCCCCACTGCCACCCTGAGGCCCCGAGAATGATTGCTCAGCGCCGGGCATGCTGACCGGCGCAGCCCTCTGGCCGGAGGTCTTGCTCATCAGAGCCTGGGTGAGATTGTTAACCGCGCTCTGAGGAAGCGCCGGCTCGGAAATCGCAGTTGTAGTAGACGATATGACCTTCCCTGCCCGGTAGGCAAAATAGGTGACCGTCTCCCCAGCAATAGGAATGGCCTGGGTGATGAATGATGAGAACGGAAGCTTGATTGTGCCCGAGAATCTGGTCTTGATTTTCGCGCACGGATGTCCGCCTTCCCATTCTAGGCCTTCCAGCACATTGCCGGTGGTGAGAGCGACCGATTCGCCTGTGACCAGGTCGCGGAATACTCTGTCGGTAAGCCCCCAGGCATCCCCGATCTTCACTCTCTGGGACGGGAGGTTGGGCAGGTCAATGCTCACAGGCACGCCCGGTGAAGATGACGTCATGACGTAGGTCATGCGGCCGAGTGTGTCTTCCACTCCGTAGAATGCTTTCGGCGTGATCGGATTGACGACTGGCTGGCCGGCCATGTAACTCACGAGTGCGCCGGTGATCTTCTGGCGGACGAGCAGCGTATCGTCAGGCATTTCATCCTCTACGCTGCGCCTGATGGTGGCCTCAGCGCCCTCCACAGCCTGACCCAGTGCGCCCGTAATGTTGGTTGCTCCCTCGATGCTCTTCAAATCAATTTGGTATCTGCATTTGTAGTCGTCGGATGCCCCGGTCTTGCTGGAGTAACGCAGCTTCAGGCCCTCTGCAGGCATGTCGGCGGCTGCGCTGTTCTTCACAAAAACTGAGACCTGTTGCTCACTGCCGACTTTCTTGCCTTCGCTGTCATACACTTGCACAGTGATGACGTGCTTTCCATCCTTGGTACGCGGCAGCTCAACCCCCGTTTCGGGGCTGTACTCTATCGCCTTGGTGCTCCACCGGTAGACGAAATACCTGCCGTCCTCAGACTTTATCGCGTCAGCGCACTTAAAACTGCCGTCCACCAGACAGGAGATGAAGCCGCCGTCCGGGACACTCGCCGCCGGCACGAGGACATTCACCGTTTCCCGTACGGTAGCTCCATCAACGGGTCGGGCAATGCGGAGTTCGCTCTGAGCAGAGGCAAGAATAGGAATGAACACGAAGCTCAGTATCAGAGCCCAGGCAAGTCTGCCTTTCATTAACTTCCTCCAAGCGCCTTGATCTTCGGGCACTATCTATAGTCAATGGTAGCACACACGCGCGACTATGGTCAATCCCAACTCAACCGGGATTTACCACAGATTATGACTTGAAAGCAAACCTCAGAGTTCCCCGCGACCTGACCGACCTAAGCCACCTTCACCCACTGCTCGGTATCGGCCGATTTCTCCACTGCCTCGAGCACCTTCTGGCATTCCAACCCGTCGTAGAAATTCGGCGTGGGGCTTTTGCCCTCGGCGATGCCGTTCATAAGATTGTGGACCTGATGAACGAAAGTATGCTGCCAGCCGATGATATGCCCCGCCGGCCACCATCCCTTGATGTACGGGTGCGGCGGATCGGTCACC
The DNA here is from genome assembly GCA_035686805.1 of Armatimonadota bacterium. Lineage (GTDB taxonomy): Bacteria > Armatimonadota > UBA5829 > DTJY01 > DTJY01 > DASRZD01. The sequence continues at coordinate 3,215 of DASRZD010000642.1, read as the reverse complement.
AGAATGTTCTTCCAGCCCTGGTACATGGGATCGTCTTTGCGGCTGAAGTACTCTATCTCATTCAACCTCTCCAGGTTGAACCGAAGGCTTCCCTCGCTGCCATTCAGCTCAAAGCGGTTGCCGTTTCGGTTACCTGAGGCGAACCTGGTGGCCTCGAAAGTACCGACCGCGCCATTCTGGAACTTAGCAAGGAAGAGCGTGGCATCATCCACGGTGACTTCGCCCATTTCCTGTGATGCCTGCGCGCTCAGTCCGCCGCCGTGAGCCGCCAATTGCGGGCGCTTCTTGATGAAAGTCTTCATCATCCCACAGACGGAGTCGAACTCGCCGCACAGGTATCGGGCGAGGTCTATGATGTGGGCATTCAAGTCACCGTGAGCCCCTGAGCCGGCAAGCTCCTTCTTAAGCCTCCATACGAGCGGGAACTCGGGGTCCACAATCCAGTCCTGCAGGTAGACCGCTCGGAAATGATACGGAGTGCCGATCATTCCCTGCTCCACCATTTTCCTGGCCAGCTCGACGGCGGGCACTCGCCTGTAGTTGAAATCAATCATGTGGACGACGCCGGCCTTCTCGACCGCATTGATCATCTCTTTGCACTCGGAGACGTTCATTGCCATCGGCTTCTCGCAGAACACGTGCTTGCCATTCGAGACCGCGGCCAGACAAATCTCTTTGTGCGTATCATTGCCCGTGGCAATGTCCACGAGGTCTATGTCGGAAGCCTCGCAGACGTGCTTATAGCCCTCGCTCCAGCGCTCCCAGCCATACTGCCGGCCGAACTGCTCCGCTTCGGCCAGGACCAGGCCGCAGATCTCTTTCATCACCGGCTCGGCCTTCACATCCGGGAAGGCAAACGTGCAGTCCCGATACCCGACGCTGTGGGCCTTGCCCATGAACTGGTAGCCAACCAATCCTACATTCACTTTCTTACCAGCCATACCGATTCCCCCTTAAGCCTCGATTTCAGATCTCGAATTGAAGACCTCTAAGAGACTCCAGACGTTAGACCTTAGACTTCAGAGTCCAGAAGATCTTCGATCCGCAATTTGAAATTGAATAGGCCCGGGCCGGGATACCCCGAAACCCGGGCCTGTCTATCAATCGGACGCGCATATCACGTCGTGAAACGCCTTACTGTGCAGGTACATCCGGCGGTGGTGGAGGAGGCGTGCCTGCATCCGGCGGAGGAGGCGGAGGTGTACCCACATCCGGTGGAGGAGGCGGAGGTGTACCCACATCCACATCCGGTGGAGGAGGAGTCCCCACTCCAGCCGCACCTTCAGCATCCGACGGAGAGATCGGTACCTCAGCAGGAGGCTGCGGCCGCTGAACTGCCGGCCTCGGTGCGGGCGGCTGCGGCTTCTCGGGCTCGATCACGTTCACGATCTTCGCCTTGTTCCTGATGGTCAGCATCCAGTCACGGTACATCTCGCCCAACTTCTGCTGCGCGAGCATGTCCTCGAGCTTCTTCCTGTCTTCTCCGGTAGCTTCCTTGCCGGTGCCGATGAACTGAATCAGATGGTAACCATACGCGGTCTTGACGGGAGCGCTGATCTCTCCCGGCTTCGTCATCTCGAAAACTGCCTTGTCGAATTCCGGGGCCATTTGACCCTTGCCAAAGTAGTTGAGGTCTCCACCCTTGTCCTTCGTACCGGGGTCCTCCGAGTACTTCTTGGCGGCGTCCTCGAAAGCAAGACCTCCCTGGATCTCCTTGGCGATCTCCTCGATCTTGACATTCGCCTTCTGCTCGTTGGCTTCTTTCTCTTTCTGATCAGCAGCGTAAGGAGTTCGGATCAGGATGTGCCTGGCTCGGCGGAAGCCGGCGAGATCCTCCGGGCTGATCTTGACCTGCTTCTTCAGGACACCCTCCGTCTGGAGCTGCATCTTCATAACGGAGAACGCATGGCCGGGAGTCATGCCGTTTCGCTTCAGCATCTCTTCGAAGCTCTGGCCGGGGGGAAGGCCCTTTTTCATCTCGTCAAACTTCGCATTTATGTCTGCGGCAGTTACGACGACTCCCGCCTTCTTCGCTTCCTGCCCCACAAGGCGGTACATGATCAACTGATCGAGCGCCATGGGGGCATTCCAGTCAATCAAGGCGTTGGTTAATTCTTCCTTGGAGATCTTGTCACCATTCACAGTGGCCACAACATCCGGCAACTTTGTTGCCGCAAATGCGGCAACAGCGGATAGGATCATCGCGGCCGCTATGACGATGAAGATACTCTTCCTTAGCATATGCTATCTCCTTTCGACGTGCGGTAAACGCAGCAATGTTACTACAAATGTATGCGCGCGTCAACTGCAATCTGCGCTTGCACTAAATATCAGGACTTACGAAAACGGGCCACTTCCGCCGCTGTGGGTAATGACGATTGGGCGCCCATTCGGGTAACCGAGATCGCCGCTGCCTTCTGCGCAAACTCGACTGATTCCTCGAGGCTGCGCCCGGATGACAGCCCAACTGTGAGAGCGCCCACGAAGGCATCGCCTGCCCCGACGGTGTCCACGACTTCGACCCCGGGAGCCGGCATGCGCTTGGTCTCCTCGCGGGTCACGATGAGCGCTCCTTCGCCTCCCATGGTGACCACCGCGCACCGAACCTTCTCAAGCAGCCCGCGAGCCGTATGCTCGTCAACCGGCTGATCGGGCTTCAGGCCGAGCAGTGAGCGCACCTCCGACTGATTCGGCAACATGATATCCACTGCATCCAACAGCCCTTTGGGCAATCCCTCCGCAGGCATGGGCGCTGGGTTTAGAACGACTTTCACCCCCTTCTCACGCGCCAGCTTGGCGGCGTGTTCGACGGTATCCAAAGGCACCTCGAGCTGAAGGATCAGCGCCCGGCAAGAAGCCATATGGTCTGCCGCGCGGTCAACGTCCTTCGGCGAGAGCCTGGAATTCGAGCCGGGGGCGACTACTATCACGTTCTCGCCCTCCCGGTCCACGAATATCAGTGCGACCCCCGACTGCTCGTCCGCATCCCGGACGATAAACCGGGTGTCGATGCCTTCCTTCTCAAAACCTTCTATCGCGTTGTCGCCGAATATGTCCGATCCGATTCGCGCAACGAACGTCACTTCTGCACCGAGCCGGGCGGCGGCGACGGCCTGATTCGCCCCCTTGCCGCCATGGGCCATGAAGAACTTCCCGCCGAGAATAGTCTCACCCGGCTGAGGCAGATGGTCCGTCTTCACCGACATGTCGGTGTT
>DASRZD010000641.1:0-3745 GCA_035686805.1 Armatimonadota bacterium | reverse complement strand
ATCTCCATCGAGCGGATATCTGAGTACCCAGCGATTCAGATCGGGCCGCTCGTTGTGGACTCAAGCACATCCTTAGCTTGCAGGAATCGGACCAAATGCGTCCTTATCGTATCGAACTGGTAGTTTCGCCTGTACGCTGTTTGATAGTAGAGTGAACGTTTGTCCTGGTCGAAGATTAGCTTACAGTCACACTATACTACCACGCCGTGCACTTGTCAAGGCTGTTACCGTAAAACTGGTAATAATACCAGGTCTACCCTGCGGTATGGTTAATGGTCGAGGGAGGGGTGATGAGTGAGGGGAAAGGGAAAGGGAGAGAGGCCGCCGAGTCCTTGCGGATTCGGCGGCCTTCGATTGGTGCACCAAGAATCGGTCTGCTCGAGCATCCATTCCTGGGTGCGTATTCTCTTTTGCTTAGCTTCTGCGTCGCCTGGACACGAAGCCCACCAGTCCGGCGAGACCTGTGCCGAGGACCAGCAAGCTGGCCGGCTCTGGGACTGCTGCGGCCTGGATGTACTCGAACTCATAGCCCTCAGAGAGCATATGCACAGTATCATCCACGCTCAACCTGATCGTCGGCAAGTCTACCCGTGCGTAGAACGTGTTCAGGGCTGTGGGGACGTCGAGGACCACAGATTCCCCCTCAGCCCACACGCCGCCGCCTGGCTTATCGAAGGTCTGCCCCCGGGCGTTCACCAGCTTCAGCCGCCACTCCCATACGGTTGGTACCGCTGCCGGATTCTGGACGACTGTGGAGTTGGCAGTCTTGAACTCCATCTTGATGCCGGTACTCGTCTGAGCCTGGCTCAGACCTGCGACTCTAAACGACCAGATTTTCTGCTGGTCCGGATAGGTCGTGTACGCGGCTGTCGACATGAAGTTCCTGTCGTAGGCGGTAGTGGTGATCGCGTCGATCTGCTGGGAAGCCGCTTTAATGGTATTCGCGATGTAGAAGGACTCCGGGTCATAGAGGGAGTCCACTCCGTCCGTCGCAGCCGGCTTCACACCTATCTGGTTGTAAGTGCCAGCGCCGTTGCCATCCGGATTGGACGCATAAATGTACGTTATCCAGTTGGTTTCCGTTGCCATTGCCGCACTTGCGGTCAGAATCACTAACAGAACAGCGATTGCAAGAACTTTCTTCATTTTTCCTTTCACCTCCATTGCGAATTATGGGACTTTTTTTCAATCAAAATTCGCCCGGGTCCCCAAACCGGACTATCTCCTAGAGCGGCAGTTCTGAGTGCCCAGCTTTCGAAACCGACGCGCTCATCGTAGACACAAGCACAATTCTCCATTGCAAGAATCGGGCCAATCATGGAAAATCCGGTATTTTTGCTGTGGGTTTTCGAAAATCCGCACTTTGGAGATTAGAAGTTAGAAGGAAAGGGATGGGTAGCATCGAACAGAGTGCTGGAGGGATTATCATGCCTGTACGCCGACCTGCAGTAGCGGGAATGTTCTACAGTTCGAGCGCATCCGAGCTAAGGGCTGAGGTGGAATCGTGCTTTGCCGATCCGCCGGCCGCAAGCCTCACAGGTCCGCGAAAGATAGCGGGGCTGGTGAGTCCTCACGCGGGATACACATATTCCGGGAGTGTGGCAGCCGAAGCCTATCACCGCCTGGCAGAGGACGGGCTGCCGGACATGGCGGTGATCATAGGCCCGAACCACCGTTCATACGACCCGGCCGTGGCCCTCACGGATGACGATGCCTGGCTTACCCCGCTGGGGGAAGTGACGCTGGACGGCCATACTATATATGATATAGCCGCCGTATACCCCGAGGCCGTCATCAGTCCGGTTGCTCACATGGCGGAACACTCACTGGAAGTCCAGCTTCCGTTTCTCCAGTATATATACGATGGCCTGAAGACATTTCGCATCGTGCCTATCCTGATAGGCTCTTCGGGGTGGAGAGAAGAGGGGGGCGTGGTGGGATTCGCACGGAGACTGGGGAAAGCGATCGGCGGGGCGCTGTCGGGAAAGGACGCGGTGATCATCGCGAGCACGGACTTCACCCATTACGAAAGCTCGGCCTCCGCCCAGGCAAAGGACTCGAAAGCCATATCGGCGATAGTAAACCTGGATGAAGAGGCGTTGGTGGGGACAGTGGCGGAGATGGACATAAGCATGTGCGGCGTGCTGCCGACCGCCATCGCCATCGCCGCCTGCAAGGAATGCGGGGCAACATCGGCGCGAGAGCTGGCCTACCGAAACTCAGGGGACGTGACGGGCGATTATACGGAAGTCGTGGGGTATGCGGCGCTGGAAATAGATAGGTAGTCAGGCCGGGGAATATGGAATACTCCAGTTGAGAGAACTCCACGGGCATATTCTATGAACTGGCTTGATTTAAGCATAATCTCCGTATTCGTCTTGGTTATATTCATTGAGGCCAAGCGAGGTCTTGGCAGGGCACTGTTCGACTTCGCCGCCCTCTTCATAACGGCATGGGGCATCTCCCGGATCGAGCTGCTGTGGAAAGCGGCGAGCTTCTCTTCAGACGTGCAAGTGGCGTTATACGCTGGGTCGTTCCTGATCATCGGCGGGCTCTTGATAGTAATCGGCCGACTGGCTCACCAGTCAACGCTGATATCCGCATACCCGTTCGATATGATACTGGGAAGCATCCTCGGGGTCGGGACGGCGATGATCCTCTGCTATGGCATAGTGCATACCATGGCGCTGACAACACGTCCCGACGGGCTGCCGCCGGTATTGAGTTGCTCCGCGCTCGGCAAGGAGTTTCTCACCTTCGATACCTATCATCGAGTGCTATACGTCCTTCAGCACTTCGATAACGCCCGGCCGAACCCAGGCTAGTAAGGCGCTACCCCAAGTGAGCCATTGACCATGGACCATTGACCATTCCCCGGAACCTGGTATTATTACCAGTTTATGCCTTGAGAGGTTGACAATCGGATGGCAATGGTGTATTTGTGAAACAGTAGTCTAATGCAAGAAGCATGCCAAAATGCTCATGGAGACTACTTGGAGGAGGAGGAATACCTGGTATTTATACCAGTTTATGGCTCCAGAGGTTGACAAGCGGGGGATGATGTTGTATGATGCAACTGTAGCTGGCACCCGACGGACACCGTCGAACCGCACAAATAGCATCGCAGGTTGACCATCGCACAACTTACTTCATGGGAATTCACCCCTTGCTCTAAGGGGGGGTTCTATATAGTGGGACATCGGTCTCAGCTTTATAAACCAACACGAAAGGAGGTGAAAATCCAAACCTAAAAGAGCAGTCTGACAAATCAGACAGCTTTGCTAACAACGGTTAGCAAGGGAGGAGAACAAAGATGAAGAAGGTATTGATTCTGTCAGTAATGCTGGTTGTTGCGCTCTCGCTGCCTGCGGCAGCAGTGTATCAGGTCAACTGGACCGACAACTTCGACTCGTACTCCGCTGGCGCGCTTAACGGCCAGGCAGGTTGGGTGTCGTCCGGTATCAATGTGGTCTATGACATCGCGCGCAGCACCCCGAAATCGGTGCAGCAGCCTGCGGCCGGAGTAACGACTGCCACGAAAAACATGCAGTTCGGGGGAGTTCCTGCGTTCCAGGTTGGCTATATGAAAGCCTGGATCTACGATCCGGCCAGTGGCGGAGGCATTGACACCCGAGTAGGACCGCACTCGAGCGCTGGAGTGGGTGTAAGCAACTGCTTCACCGCAAACGCCACCGATTCCCGCTCGACAGCCTTCTGGTATGCCCAGTGGAGTTGGAGCCCGGTC
>DASRZD010000640.1:0-14719 GCA_035686805.1 Armatimonadota bacterium | reverse complement strand
GCCCAGAGGCGCCAGAGGCCCGACGCCCGCTACTATCTTGGCCAGGGGAAAGCCGAGGAGTTGTTCGCCGAGACTAAAGCTCTCGACGCCGACCTCCTGATCGTCAACGATGATCTCACCCCCACTCAGTTGCGGAATCTGGAAGCAGTCGAGGGGGTGAGGGTCATTGACCGGACTCAGCTCATTCTCGACATATTCGCCCAGCGAGCGCGTTCCCATGAAGGCAAACTGCAGGTCGAACTCGCGCAGCTCAAGTACCTGCTCCCGCGCATAACCAGCCTGTATACTCAGTTCGAGCGTCAACAGGGCGGTATCGGTATTCGCGGCCCTGGAGAGACTAAGCTGGAGGCTGATCGCCGGCGTATCCTCAAGCGAGTTAAAGATGTGGCCGATGAGTTGGAGAAAGTCCGGCAGCACCGGCATGTTCAGAAGCACGGCCGCGAACAACTTCCGTTTCCAACCGCCGCATTGGTTGGTTACACGAGCGCCGGAAAATCTACGTTGCTGAACACCCTCTCAGGCTCACAAGTCCTTGTGGACCGCAAGCTCTTCGCCACCCTCGACCCGACCACGCGAAGAGTCGTGTTGCCGGATGGTTGGGCGGTCCTGATGACCGACACCGTGGGCTTTATTCGCAATCTGCCCCACGATCTGATCGCCGCCTTTCGGGCGACTTTGGAGGAGGTCACTGAGGCGGACTTCCTCATCCATGTCGTTGACGCGAGCCATCCCCGAATGGCGGCTCATATGGGCGCAGTGTATGAGGTTCTCTGCGAGCTTGGGGCGGCGGATAAGCCGACCGTCACGGTATTCAACAAAAGCGATCTGGTAAAGGACCAATACGTGCTCCGGAAGATCGTGGCTGATCGGCCGAACAGCGTATATATCTCCGCCATGAAGCGTGAGGGCATCCCCTACCTCATGAAGGTTCTCAGCAAGACCCTCCAAAGCCTGCTCGTTCGGATGTCGCTGAGAATTCCCTACGACCGGAGTGACCTGGTTTCCCTGTGCTATGAGAGCGGGCGAGTCCTAAGCGCCGAATATACCACGGACGCCATTCTAGTCGAGGCCGAAGTCTCCCGCGAGATAGCAGGAAAGCTTGAACGATATGTAGGGAGGCAAGACGAACTATGAACATACTGATTATCTCAGGCAGCAGGAATCCCGAAGGGCAGACGGCGCAGGCGGCAAAGGTGCTTATCGAAGGCATTGGCGATGGAGGAGGCAAGGCGGAACTGGTCTTTCTTCCTCCTATGCACATCGAGCGATGCAGGCAGTGTGAAAACGACGGATGGGGGATTTGCCGATCGGAGGGACAGTGTATCATCGAGGATGATCTGGCCTCTCTTGTGGGGAGGATCAAGGCCGCGGATGCGGTTGTCTTCGCGACGCCGGTCTATTTCAGCGATCTCAGCGAGTGTCTGAAGGCATTCCTGGACCGGCTTCGGAGAACCTGTGTCAATGAGAACGGCCGCGACGGAATCGACGGGCGGCCTGCCTTCGGGATCTGCGTGGCCGGCGGTGGGGGAGGGGGCTCTCCTGCCTGCACCGAGATCCTCGATCGCACCCTCCGAACCTGCGGATTCGATGTCGTGGACGTCATCCCCGTTCGCAGGCAGAATCTGGAAGCGAAGAAGGCCATTCTCCGTTCCACGGGTGCGCGGATAGCGACGCAGTAGGAGTCAGGCAAGTCTCTCGATTAGCGGTGAGGCGAGTAGAAGAATGCTCAGCAGGACCATCACAGCGGCCGTCGTGATCGCAATCCCATTGAACAGGCGCGAGTTCGTATGTTTCCCCATGAATGTCTTGTCATTGGTGATCTTGATCACGAACACCAGAATGACCGGCAACAACATCCCGTTCACGATCTGGGGCATGAATAGGATCTGCAATAGCGGCAAGTGGGGAATCAGTACGATGAGGCTCGAAATGACGATAAAGAAGGTGAACATCCCGTAGAAGATCGGCGACTCCCCGAAGGTCTTGTCAATTCCCGCCTCCCAGCCGAAAGTCTCGCAGGTGGCGTATGAACTCGTGAGCGGCAGGATGGCAGCGCCAAGCAGAGACGCATTCAGCAGCCCGAATGCGAACAGGGTGGACGCGAATCTCCCCGCAAGCGGCTGGAGGGCCTTCGCCGCATCGGCGGCATTCTCGATATGAAGCCCATGAACCCACAACGTCGCCGCGCACGCGACGATGATGAAAAAGGCGATGAAGTTGGTGAAGAACGCCCCCAGATAGACATCCGCCCGCGCGTACTTCAAATCCTCCACCCCAAGCCGCTTATCCACGACATAAGACTGGATGAAGAACTGCCCCCAGGGCGTGATTGTCGTGCCGACTGTCGCCACAAACATGATCAGATAAGCGATCGAGAATGGGATCTCGGGCCGGACGACACTCGATGCCGCGAATCCCCAATCTGGATGTGCCTTGATTCCCGAGATTACGTAGGTCAGGTAGAGCAGGCCGCTGACCAGGAATACCTTCTGCACCCGGCGGAAGTCGAACCGCACGATGAGGAAGAAGACTGCAAATGCCGCCAGAGGCACGCTAATAAACCGGCTGAGTCCGAACAAACTCAGGCTCATCGCAATCCCAGCGAACTCCGCGGTGGTGGTCCCCAGGTTGGCAATAAGCATGACCAGGATCGCGAAGGCCGCCCATCGCGCGCCGAACTTCTCGCGAATCAATCCGCCGAATCCCTTGCCGGTGACCGCGCCCATTCGAGCGCCCATCTCCTGAGTCACCGCGAGGCTGAAGGTTATGAGGATGAGCATCCAGAGCAGGCTGTAGCCGAATTCGGCCCCCGCGCGGCTGTAGGTCGTGATGCCGCCCGCATCATTATCCGCACTTGCGGCGATCAACCCGGGGCCGATCGCCGCAAACAATGGTATCAGTCTGCGCCTGCTAAGCTTTCTCATTCACCGCCCCAAGGGTCATGCTTCCACTTCGTGCTCCAACGCCATCTCGGTCGCAGTCTGCCGTCGTCCGGGACGCCCTCGCCATGCCTGCGACGGGATGTGCTCCAGCATATCGTCAACCGTGATTATGCCCTTGAGCTCGTTGTCATAGTCCACAACCGGCACTGCCAGCAAGTTGTATTTTTGGAAAATCTCGGCCGCTTCTCTCAGGCTTGCCTCGGGATGGACGTGAATCACGCGAGTGACCATAAATTGTTCCACAAGCGTTTCCGGCTTGGCGACGATCAAATCGCGAAGAGAGATGACACCGGCCAGTTTCTCATCATTCCTGACGACATAGACGTAGTATATTGTCTCAGCGTCCGGTGCCAACTTGCGCAGATAGTTGATCGTTTCCTGGGCACTGTTTTCGCTTGGGATTGCGACGAATTCAGTAGTCATCAGGCCGCCTGCGGTCTCGTCCTCATATTCCAGGAGTTCCCTAACGTCCTCCGCCTCATCAGGCTCCATCTCGTTCAGGATTTCCTGGGAGGTCTCCTCGGACAGGTCACCTAAGATGTCCGCCGCCTCATCAGGGTCCATCTCCTCCAGAACGTCGGATGCATGCTCGGGGGCCAGATCCACAATGATCTCCGCCTGGATTTCCGGGCTGACTTCCGGCAGAACGTCAGCGGCAGTCTCGATATCCAGACTCTCGATTACGTCGGTCCGCTGCATGGGGTTCATCTGCTCGATTATATCGGCAATATCTGCCGGATGCAGCTTTGAAAGCTTCTGAAGCGGAATCTTGAGTTTGATAGGACCCGCCGCCGCGGCAAGGGTCTCCACGTCATTCCACGCGATAACCTTTTCGGGCAGCGGCTTTCCGATGATCCGGCTGAAAACTTTGGCTACCCATTCGACGCCGAGAGTTCGAAGAAGCCCCCGGGTAGAAGCGTCTACGCCCAATAGCGACACAGCCCCGGGAGTCTCGACAAACCGGACGTCATTGACGCGGACAACTTTGTAATCATGCACATCAACAATTTGCCGGTCGAGGACATCCCTTCTCAGGTAGATGTCGCCTTCCTTGGGTGTATACTCGGACGCTCGGTTCTTCCGAACGGGCAACGTGAACCGTTCGACTTCCTCACGAATTTGCGGCCAGGGGATGGTCTTGCCGTCAATGATCAGAGCCGTGACTGTTGGGAGCGGATCTGCAGGCGACACGATCACGTCACGAACCTTGCCCACGGGTTCGCCGATGCTGTCGAAGACCGTTCGGCCGAGCACCTGGGTTAGGAATTGCATTACTAGTCCTCCTTCCACACGCGTGCGAAGGCACGGTGCAGTGTGACTTTATGCTATGAAGTTCTTCGCTGCTAAGTGCTGATTGCCGAACAGGGGGAAGTTTCGAGGGGGTTGGGGGGAGTTTGTTTTGCTAGGTCATCCTCCCTTTCCCTCTGCCTGTCTGGCAGTTCAACTCATTACTATTAGCCGGGTCGGCTTCCACCAACTATCACCTCAATTGCGGAACATCGGTCCGTACGGACCAAGCAGAGTATACCGGGATACAGGGCACATGTCAAGGTGCAGCATAGAGGAGGAAGTTCGATAACCCGACTATAAATGCGTAGATAACCGAACGATTGGAGGCATGGTATGCAAGGAAGGCTATTGGGCATCGGCGAGTCGCTCTCAGCGGCATGGCAGACGTTCACCAGGTTGCCGGGCATGCTTATCGGAGTGTACTTGGTATATCTTGTGATCGTGGGAGGAGCGAGCGCCATTCCGGTCGTGGGTGCTATCGCCTAGCTCTTCATTGCTCCGGCTCTCGTTGGAGGAGTTATCATCGTGGCTCTAAAGGCCGTCCGAGATCAGAGCCCGGAGTTCGGCGAGATGTTCTCCGGCTTCCGGCAATACTGGAGTTGGATGGGCGTATACTATCTGTTTATGGTCATAATGCTGGCAGCCATGGTTCCTGCCGGCATCGGTGTCCTTATCGCCTGGGGGCTCGGACTGTTCAAGCATACCAATGTGAGTTTGGCCGACATCCCGGCAATAGCCACAATTGTGGTCTTTGGTCTAGCATCGGTCATCTTGTATATCGCCCTCGCAATCAGATACATGTTTGCGTTCTATGAAGTCGCCGATGGAGCGGAGATAGTGGAGTCGTTCAGGAGAAGCGCGGAGCTCACGGAAGGCAGGCGACTGCAGCTTCTTGGTATAGCCATAGTACTGGGGCTTTTCAGCATTGTCGGAATCATCGGCTGCGGCATAGGAGTGATACTCACTGGCTTGCTGGCATACCTGGCCTTCATGCACATCTACATCGGCCTCAAAGGCGAGCAGGCGCAAACGCCATTGGCGGAAACTCCCCCTTCGCCGGCATGACAGGTAACTAGATTGCCGCTCTCGAAAACCCCGGGAGAGGATGCCGCCAGCCCAGCAATAATGCTCTTGACAAAAGCCTGAAGGCGTGATAAACTACAGTTGGATTAAAGATTCATTTCTTTCATCCTTCCAACTCCGCCTTGGCGCAAGCCAAGGCGTTTTCTTTTGCGGTCACCTCAGTCACGCCGCTAATCCTTTCCAGCACCGCCGCCATTGCCGCTCTTTGGCTATACTCCAGATGCCGCCGGTAAACGTTCATCGAGCATGAAGCTTTCCTGAGCCAATAATGGACCTGGCGCCTGTGATAATGCCATGGAGCGACTGGCCGTTTAATTATCCTATGCAATCGAGCCATACTGGCGCGTCTGGGTTCTCCTGCACCCACTGTCGGACGGTCTTGGCTAATGCGTGGGCAAGGCCCGAAAGCATGCATGATTCAGCGGTGGTTTGACAAACTGAGGTTTTGAGCGTACTATTGTGGTGTCAGTTGGAAGTTGAACGTTGAACGTTGATTTGGTGCCGAAGGGGGGAGTTGAACCCCCACACCCTTGCGGGTACATGGTCCTGAACCATGCGCGTCTGCCATTCCGCCACTTCGGCACGGCGGTTTCAGTATAGCAAACCAGCCTAGCCTTGTCAATATGGAGCAGCTTTGATCCTTACTGTCACATTGAATGCTGCGGTTGATAAGACCTATACGGTAGAGAACTTCCGTATAGACCGCGTGCATCGCCCTTCTTCCTGGCGAATCGTGCCGGGAGGAAAGGGTATCAACGTAGCGAGAGTCTACATCGAGCTTGGCGGCGAGGCCGTGGCAACCGGATTCGCGGGCGGCCACAACGGGGACTATATCCTGGAAGGCATGACAACCGAGGGCCTGAAGCACGATTTTGTGAGGACTCAGGGTGAGTCAAGGGTGTGCATCGCCGTTTTGGACCCAGTTCAGAAGACGCAGACTGAACTGAATGAGATTGGGCCGGACATCACGGCCAACGAGGTCGAACTGCTCAAGTTGAAATTCGAGAGCCTGGTCCGGGGAGCGGAGTATGCGGTCCTTTCGGGGAGTATTCCGCCGGGTGTCCCGGACAGCATATACCGAGAGTTGATCGAGATAGCGAACAACTACAAGGTGCCATGCGTATTAGATAGTAGCGGAGAGCCGCTGTTGCAGGGGCTGAGCGTGAAACCGTTCATGGCAAAGCCCAATGTCCATGAGCTGTCGGCAGTTGTGGGGAAGCAGCTTGCCACGGTGGAAGAAGCGGCCCAGGCAGCGGCCGAGCTCAATGCCAGGGGTATCGCGATAGTGGCGGTCACTCTCGGGCGTGACGGCGCTCTGGTGGCAACGAAAGAGGGAGTCTGGCGGGCAAAGCCCCCGGAGATCCCGTTCGTGAGCGCAGTCGGTTCGGGAGATGCCTTTGCAGCCGCATTTATTTACGTAGTAGCTTCGGAAGGTCCGATTCCTGAGGCTCTAAGACTGGGAACTGGGGCAGGGGCGGCCAACGCGATGACGTTCGGCGCCGGCTTCTGCAAACGTGAGGATATTTTGAGATTAGCTGGGGAGACCGAGGTCACCCCGTTCGAATTCGATTGAGGTAGTTGGTCATGGGGTCTGTACAGTTTCCGGAGATTGCTGTTATACTATTACTGGCGCTGCTGCTCTTCGGCCCGAAGAAGCTGCCCGAGATCGGGCGCACGCTTGGCACTGCCATGCGCGAGCTTAAGAAAGCGGCGAGAGACTTCTCGTCTTCGATCGAGGAGATCGAGAATGACGTGAAAGATACAGAAAGTGAGTGATATCAAATGCATTTCGGCGGACAGGAAATATGGATTGTTCTTGGAATAGTCGTGCTCCTCTTCGGCGCGAAGAAGATCCCTGAGCTGGGCAAGTCGCTGGGCCAGGGACTCAAGGAATTCAAGAAATCAACAAAGGCTGTCATTGAAGACGAAGACGAAGACGACGCCAAGGCCAAAGAAGCGGAGAAAGACACGGCGGCTTGACAAATCGCGGGCGACGTGGTATATTCTCTGATTGACGAGGTGAATTTCATTGGCATTTTTCAAGACGGTGTTGATCGCCATTCAGATGCTAAGCGCACTGGCCCTCATTGGCCTGGTCATGTCCCAGACTACCAAGAGCGAGGGTCTGACCGGAACAATCGGCGGCAAGGCGTCCTCGAGCTTCCGAGGCAAGCCTGGAATTGACGATAAGCTGGCAGACCTGACGAAATGGTGTGCCATCGCTTTCATGGTAAGCAGCGCGTTAGTATACTACCTGGCGGGAAAGGTCGCCTGACGATCAGCAGTTTCGATGCACAGCCCCGAGCAATCGGGGCTTTTTTGTTAGAACCGCTTGTAATACTGCACGAGCGTAGTACTGTTCTGCGCGACCCCGTTCCGCCCCTGGAACTGAATGGCCAATGCGAATTGCGGACTGAACGTATACGCGAACGTGAACACATCTACTGGACTCATTCCTGTGACGGAGCGGACATAAGACAACGTAAGATTGCCGGCCAACTGAGCAGTTGCGCTTACCTGAAGCGGCACCTCGTAGCCCGGCTCGATTCCAATGCTGATACCACCGATCTCGACCGGCTGGAAGAGCCCTGGAAGAGCGAGCCCAAGCAGCAATTGGCCCAGTTGCTCCTGAAACGCCGAGCCCAACGATGCTCCAGTCAACAGTGATTCAAGAGCGCCTCCACCGAAGATAGCCGCCAGCGCCTCCAACTCGGAGAGTCCAGGCGGGCTTGTGCGAACATCAATGGAAAGATCGCCGATGGGCCCGGTGATGTCCAGCGCCACCGAGTAGCGGGTGATTATCCCGGTTAGCGGTGAGATTGCGCTCAGGCTGGTGGTGGCTTCAACGTCCACGCTGATGACCGCAGGACTCGGCGGTTGAAACAGGAATGAAGCCGTCCCGCCAGGACGGAGGTTGAGCGTTCGGGTCGGGTATGCCAGTCGTCCGCTGGCGATCCGAACCGTACCCGAGACTATGGGATTGCTCAGTATGCCTGCGAGAGTCACCGGACCAACGACCGCCGCACTCAGTCCGCCTCGCTGCACAACTACGTTGTTGGCCAGGTTCAAGGTGATCGTAAGCTGCGGGCTGATCGGCAGAGCCGGCAGTACGATGCTGGTCGGCACCAATTCCGCCGGTATGACAACTTTGGCATCGCTGACTACCAGCGTGCCTTGAACCACGGGGGAGCGAACGGTGTCAGTGACCACGAGTTGGCCGGTCGTGGTGAAGATCGCACTTCCACCCGGCCCACCGATGCCTACCACACCCAGGCGGAAGGCGTTCGCATTCAGTAAGAGTGATACCTGGCCGTTCGTCAGACTGGTCATAGTGATGCTGCCGCTCCCGGTGAATGTCCCTCCCAGCGATGATGTTCCCTCCAGGCTGTCGAGTGTCAGGACCGAGTTCACGATCCGGGCACTGACGGTGACTCCTGTGACGCTGTTGGCAAACCCCTTCAGCTTCAGGAAGCCGTCTACCAGGCTGATCGGCCCATTGATGATCGGCTTCTCGATGGTTCCAGTGATATTGATTGAGGCAGTGAAGACCCCTGAGGCGTCTTCTACGACATCGGACAGCGACTTGACGAAGGCCAGGCTTTCGTCGGTGACGTCGGCGGTGAGCATGATGGGCTGGTCCGCGGGGATGATCGGCGGAGTGAGGCTGAATGGCGCAGAGCCGGATAAGACCGCGCTTCCGCCGTTCTTGGCGATCTCCACTCGGTCGGAAGCAATCCGGTTATCAGCGATCGTGATCCGGTCTGCGGCAATGCTGTCGAAGGAAACCCCGCTGACTACCACATTGGCCGCATTGAAGGCTAGTTGAGCGGTCGGATTGTCCATGGCGCCGGAGACTGAGAAGCTGAGGTTTCCCTTGCCCGCGAAAGTATTGTCATGGACGAACGGACGAAGGGCCGCCAGGGACAACTGGGAAACCGTGCCGCTGAGTGATGCCTGCCCGTCCGTGGTGATCGTTCCGCTCAGGGACGCATTTCCTGCCGGGCCCGCGACCTGGAATTGATCCACCATTACCGATTTACTGGCGAATCGGGCGGAGGCGGTGAGGTCGCCGATGAGTTGGTTGCTGACCATGACTTCTGTCCCGGTCAGGGAGAGCGTCCCGGTCAGCTCTTTCTGGATATTCGTGATGGAGGCGGTCGCATTCAAGCTGGCGGCAATGGGAGGTTTCAGCGACTGAGCCGTATCGAAGACCTGGCGGCCGTAGTTCAGTGATTTCAGGAAGGTGGCGCTTCGGATGATCGCGAGCAGAATGGCTATTTGCGTATCCTGCATGGTGGCTGTAACCATGGAGGGCTTCGCGTTCACAAAGTCAGCAGTGGCGGCAAGGCTCACTCCAGGGGAGGTGATCGCCACTTTTCGGATCGCCAGCACGGATTGTCCCGATGAACCGGGACGCTCGCTCTGGCGGCGCTGCTCCACAATTTGAATTTCCACTTTGTCCACGATCTGGCTGCCCATCTGGACTGCGCTCGCCGTGATCGTGGCCTCGCCATTGATATTGTCTAGCGGTCCTGCAAGGCTTATCGAGCCATCAATCGCGCCCGAAAATGGGGTGGGAGAGTCGGCCAGGAACTCCCGTAACTTGCTTCCCTGCGGGAGTTCGGTAAGCGGACTGTCCTTTAATATGGCCAGTATCCTCGCGAGACTGCCTGCCGTCACCGATCCTTCCAGCTCGATGGCCTTGGTGGCGGGGGTGAACGTCGCCAGCGGCAAGCTCCAGGTTGTGCCTTGTCCTGCCAATCTTGAATCAGAGATTGTGAGCATCGCTCCGTTCCAGGCAATGCCGGCGTCGAATGACTCGAACTGCTGCTCATTCACTATGGGACTTGCCGCCTGAAAACTCCCCGTCAGCGTGGGACGGCTGATCGTTCCGCGAATCCGGGCGGAGAACGTCACCGGCCCCTGGAGGATGGCATAAGGATAGAGCGGCTCGTTGAGCAGGCTGAGGTCGAGATTTTCTCCGGCCAAGTTGATCTCGATCACGCCCTTTGGTCCGACGAACCCGCTGCCGACCAGCCGGCTTGCTCCTCTGGTTGCGAAGAACTCTCTGATGACCGTCCGTCCTGCCACTGTCTCGACCTGCAATCGGGCCGAATCGAAAGCTGTACCTGCGACCGCACCATTCTCGGCGGTGATCTCACCGGATATCCGGAGATTCGGATAAGTCCCGTCCACCCGGAGGTTGGCCGTGGCAACTCCTCGTGCATGTAAAGGAGTCTTTAGTTGGGCCGTGATCTGCGAGAGGTCAACTCCACGGGTTCGGACCTGCAAAGCGAATCTGGGTGGGACTTTTCTCTGGACGACGACGGCACCGGTGGTGGCTATCTCGGTCTGAGCCTGCCGAATCAAGGCATTCTGAAGCGTCACACTGGTATTGGTAGCTATCAGGCGTCCGGATGCAAAGTCATACCGGATACCTCTTAACTCCCCGTTTCTCGCGACGACCTGTCCGGTCAGGACAGGGTTCTTCGTCGTGCCGGTCAGCGTACCGTCGAAGTCCGCTGTTCCCGTGAAGTCGGTGTAGGCGAAGGGGCGCAGAAGAGTCAGGGCATCAACGTTCCTCGCCGTCAGCCCCAGATTGAAAGAGCCGCCAAAAGTCACCTGGCCACGAGTCGTTATCTGTCCCTTGACCGCATTAACCAGGAGGCGCTGGACCGTCACCCGCCGGTCGCGTATCTCGACATTTCCATTGGCCGACTCAACCGCAGTGCCGGCGATGCGCATATTCGATGCCCTTGCCGTCATTCGTATCACAAGGGGCTTCAGGGCGATCGTCCCTGTTGATTCGAACGAGCCCGATTCGGCAAGTCCGGCCACGCCGGTCACATGGATCACGCCGGCTTTGTAATACGACCGGGCAGTGATCGCTCGTGCGCGAATCCCATAGACGGCGACTGCAGGCGCATTCACGACGGATGTCACCAGTGGGTTCTGCGCCAACCCCGTGATTGTGGCCGATATTGTTCCTGGAGATGTGTACCGGATGTAAGGTGTCGGCGGGAGGGCCTTGACGGCCGATTGGAGGGCATTGAGGTCCATTTTGTTCGAGGATATCCTCAGATCGAGAACTGCCGGCGACAAACCCGCGATCCGCCCCTCGATATTGACAGGCGACTTTCCCAACATGCCGCTGCCTGCCATGCGGATGTTCGTTCCGACGTAGCTAACGTTCGCGGAGAATGCCGATAGCTCATTCCTGAGATAGGGGCTCACGAGGGATGAATCGCGGATCGTTGCCGTGCCTCGCACAATGATCGCCGGCCCGCCTGGCTGGGAGAGGAGTGCATGAGCATCGAACGTGCCTTTTTCAAAGCCGAATGAGGATATATCGGAGAAGTAGTCCAGCCAATACTTCGCCTGGGCTTCTCGTACGGTGATCTCCAGACGCGTCACCGGCTTATCCACCGCCCATTGACCTGATACGCTCAATTTCCCGACCCGACCCTGTGTGCCCTTGCCGCTGAAATCCGCCAGGAAAGCGTGCGCAGGCGAGAAGTCCACGCTGCCCGAGACGTCATTGAGGGCGTTGGACTGAGGCAGCCCCGCGACTCTTGCCCTGTAGTCCACGAACGTCGCTCTCCCGGAATGGATCTCAACTCGGCCTCGAAATCGCTGAGCGGGAGGAGTAGGCGGACGGGTGATAAGGTCCTGAATATTCAGGACGTCGCGGGTATTCCTGACAAGCGTTATGCGCGGGCTATACAGGGCTATGGAGGAGATGCTCGCCGACACCGGTCGTCCTCTGATGATCCGGAGAGTGTTCAGGTTCACTACTACTTTTGGCGCAGAGAAGAAGGGTTTGCGTCCGAACTCGGATCGGTCATTGATGGTCAGGTCGCTGATGACGGCGGTGTCCAGAGAGACTATCTTGATTGACTTTATCCGCACCTGGCGGTTCAGGCTCGTCTCCATTTCATGTTCGATAACTCTCGGAAGATCCGCCGCCATCTGCCGGACGCGATAGAGGACGCCGAAGAACACCAGCAGGCCGAGGATCAGCAGTGCAGCAATCACTATCAGCAGCGGTAATCTGGAATGCATTCGGGTGCTTCCTCTATCGTCTGGGAGTCTCCTCTGTTGCTGAGGAGGGACTTAGACTCCCTCCCCACCTAAGGACGAATTACCCTAACGGCAGCAGGCGCAAAACGACTTGCCCGGTACGCAGGGCGGTTTGGCCAGGCAAAAGCATAGGGTATTGTGAATACGATCATCTGATGAAGGGGGAGGTACGACAAATGGCTGTCAAGCATGAGGAACTCTCGGCCGATCAATTGAGGCACTACTGTGACCCTGCCTCATTGAGTTTCAACTCAACGGAAGAGTTGCAGCCGCTTGAGGGTACGGTGGGTCAGGATAGAGGAGTAAGCGCCGTCAAGTTCGGCTTTGACATAAAGACCTGCGGCTTCAACATGTACGTTTCGGGCCCGACAGGCACAGGACGGAACTCAACCGTAAAGGCATTCGTAGCGGAACAGGCCAGGACCGAAGAGGTTCCCAGCGATCTCTGCTACGTTCATAATTTCAAGGACGCCGACTCGCCCAATGCGATCATTCTACCCCCGGGAATGGGCTGCTCGCTGGTCAAGGACATGGATGAGCTAGTGGGCCACGCAAAGGATGAGATTCCCCGGGCATTCGAAAGCGAGAACTACGAGAGTCGCAAGAATGAGTTGCTGAACGGCGTCCAGCAGCAGCGAAACCAGGCGCTTGCGGAGCTTCAAAAGCAAGCCGAGCAAATGGGTTTCGCAATTGAAATGACAAGCATCGGTATTGCCACCATCCCCCTGGATCAGCATAGCAAGCCGCTCTCCAGGGAGGATTTCGACAAGCTCCAGCAGTCTCGCAAGGCCCAACTGGAAGAGTCCAGCCGAAAGCTGCAGGAGTCCATCCAGCAGGTTCTCGCAAAGGCCCGCAAGCTGGAAAAGGAGGCATCCGACACCATAGGGAAGCTGGACAGAGAGGTCGGGCTCTTCGCCATCGGCCATTCGCTCGATGAGCTTCGAGAGAAATATGCGGCATATCCTGAGGTCGGCACCTATCTGCAGCAAATCCAGGAAAACATGATGGACAATCTGGACGACTTCAAGGCTGCCGAGCGCCCCAAGGCGGCAATCCCCGGCTTGGAGGGTCTCATCCCCGAGCCCTCGTTCGACCGGTATAAGGTCAATCTGATGGTGGACAACGAGCATCAGGAGGGTGCGCCGATTGTCTTCGAGAACAACCCAAGCTATTACAATCTCATCGGCCGCGTGGATTTCAGGGCCAGACTGGGCGCATTGACAACCGACTTCACGATGATCAAAGCCGGTGCTCTCCACAAGGCCAACGGAGGGTATCTCATCCTTCAGGCGATGGACGTGCTTACCAGTCCATTGTCCTGGGACGCGCTGAAGAAAACCCTTCGAAGCGGTGAGGTCAGGATCGAGAATATCGCCGAGCACTACGGCCTCATCCCGACCTCTACCCTGAAGCCGGAGCCGATCCCTGTGGATGTGAAAGTGATCATAATCGGGAACCCATTCATCTACCACCTTCTGTACGCCTTCGATGAGGACTTCCGCAAGCTCTTCAAGGTGAAGGCCGACTTCGACACGGAGATGGCCCGCAACGACGAGCATGTGGAAAAGTACGCCCAATTCATCGCGGGCCGAGTGCAGGAAGACAAGCTCAAGCAATTTGACAAGTCCGGCGTGGCGAAGATCGTCGAATATGGCTCCCGGCTGATTCAGGACAAGGAAAAGCTCTCTACTCGCTTCATCGAGATCGCCGACATCGTGAGCGAAGCCAGCTACTGGGCGAGCCGCAATGGCAATGACCTCGTGATGGCAGAGGACGTCCAGAAGGCGATTGACCAGAAGATCTACCGCTCGAATCTAATCGAGCAGAAGATTCAGGAGCTGATCGAGGAAGGCGTTATCATGATTGACACCCAGGGCGAGAAAGTCGGCCAGGTCAATGCCCTTTCCGTCTACTCGATCGGCGACTACATGTTCGGCCGTCCATCAAGGATCACCGCCCGCACGTACATCGGCAAGAGCGGGGTGACTGCGATTGACCGCGAGACGAAGATGAGCGGCCCTATCCACGACAAGGGCGTGCTGATCCTTTCCGGCTACCTTGCTAGCAGGTATGCCCAGGACAAGCCGCTTCCCTTGGGTGCGAGCATCGCGTTCGAGCAGCTCTATGAGGGCGTGGAGGGCGACAGCGCCTCCAGCACGGAGCTTTATGCGCTCCTTTCGAGCCTCTCCGACCTCCCGATCAATCAGGAGATCGCGGTCACGGGCTCGGTCAACCAGAAGGGCGAGATTCAGCCTATCGGCGGCGCGATCCAGAAGATCGAGGGCTTCTTCGAGGTCTGTAAGGCGAAGGGCCTCACCGGCAAT
>DASRZD010000639.1:0-6675 GCA_035686805.1 Armatimonadota bacterium | reverse complement strand
GGTATTGGTAAGCGTATACACCGTACTCGCTGGCGTGAAGGGACCTTGCGTCTCCCCATACGAAGTCATGTCCTCAGCCGGACTCACCTCCAGGCAAGGGTCTCTCACCGTGAGAGTAACGCCCCTGGTGGTGTTCCCCTGGCCGTTGGTGGCATTGACAAAGCTCACGACATCGGAGTAGACCCCATTGTCGAGGCTGTCGGCTTGCGAGTTAATAGATACCGTAACCGTCGCATCTGCTCCCGCAGCCAGGGAGCCGCCGGTGGATGACAGGCTTACCCACGGCTCAGTCTTGCCGGCAGTCCAGTCAATGGGCAGGCTGCCGGTATTGGTGACCGTGTAAGCCAATGACGACGGGGAAAACGGACCGCCAACCGCCCCAAATGAGGCCAGATCGCCGGGCGGGGTGACGACTATGCCCATGCTGTCACTGGTGAATGCCTTGATGCAGCAGTTGGCATTCGCTAAAGTGCTCGTGAGGTCGGTCCATGAGCCGCCGGATGCGCTTATGTAGCTTTCGCCTGCATTAGCTGTCGCTCCGCCGCTGTAGCCCCCCCATTGAGTCTCCAAAGGAACAGGATAAATGAAGCCGGGAGTTGTGAGCATGATCACAACAGAGAAATCCTGTCCGCCGGTGACCGGGGTCCCTGAGATAGGTATTGTCTGATAGCCGGGCTCAGCTATCGTTCCACTTGTACTGAACACGGGGCCCGATGGGTTGATGGGGCCTGAGGTGGGATCGAGGTAGACGCGGATCTCATAGCTGGAACTCACAGATGCCGCGTAGAAGCTGACGGCAGACAGCATCTCGTTCTGACTTGCGGTGAATACGTTTGCGAACCAGGCCGTGTTGCTTCCATAGCCGAGGCTGTTCACCCATCCAAGAGGATCGTACTGGTAGATATGGTCGTAGTTGTCCGTCAGCTCGGTGACCCTGAAGAGCGCATTCTCCTTGCCGAAGTTGGAGTCATAGTAGGAGACGTAGAAATAGCCGGCCTGGCCCCAGCCGGTTCCCCAGCTATTCCTGACGATGAAAGCCCCATTCGCGGGAGGAGTCGTCGCGAACTTGTTCTTGTCGAAATCGTCGTCCCACCCGACAATGCCCACCGCATGGTTGCTATAGCCTCCGCCGCTGTAGTAGTAGGCATACTGCGACGAGTTGTAGTATGCATCTGCCCACCACATGGAAGTATACATGGCGCCGTAGGTCATCACCGCCTGCTTGATGCGGTCATTGTCGGTGGGGCCGGTTCGGTCCGGTATGAAATCCACGTTCTGGACATGCTTTCGAACCGTGACGCTTGGAGAGCTGCAATTCAGAACATTGTAGGGATCGTCGGTTTCGTAGGCGGGGCTGCTCCATCGTGCGACATAGGCCGACGTCATGAAGCTATTGCCGCCATCACAGCAACTGATGTCGAATCCATGGGTGTTCTTCAGGTGGTTTTCTGAGAAGTTAAGCGATTCGCCGGGCATCAGATTCGACTCAAGCGATCCGTAGCTTGCGAAGGCCCAGCAAGACCCGCAGTTGCCCTGATTCCTGATCGGGGTCAGCTTCCCCTGAGTTCGGAGATCGAAGGAGGTGGGAAGCGTGAGCAACTGGTACTGGAGAGTCTTTGGCGCCTGCACCTGAGACAGATCAACCGGCGGCGGGACATATCTCAACGGGTATCCTGAGTCGGTCGTTCCGGGTACCAAGCCCATGGATTTCCGCTGGAAGTAGTTGGCGAACGCCGGGTTCACAGGCGCGAGTGAGGGCTGAGGTGACTGAGCCATGACCGCCGCGGCAAGGGCGAGCAAGAGCAATATCGTCTGGCAGACGACAACGAACGTCTTGAGTGATCGGGAACTCATAAGGTCCTCCCTGCGCTACAACTTCACGATGCCCTACTTGTAAGACAAGTTTACCGCACTTTAGGTTGCCGGTCAATGAAAAACGACAAAAACTGGTATTCGAGAGGTCTCCATCCCCTATTCCCCACTTCTCAAGGAGGTCTACTGCGGAGTATAATCGGCTGAGGTTAAGAACGCACTCATGATACATCGGATTCCGATCAATCTAAAGGTTCTGCTGCTGGTCATGGCGATCTCTGGCGGGACCTGCCGAGGTGAAACCATGGAGCTTTTTGCATCAGATCCCCTGGCGAAAGTACTTCGCACGTATGTGCCGGATGCCGCCAACGGATCGGTTTTGCACCTCGATGGGTCGCCAGGGGAGATTGTCAGTGGGCAAGCTGTGCTGCTAAGCGACCAATCCGATACCGTGACTATTAGTGTCTCGCGGCTGGTCTCGGCTGATGGGAAATCGAGCATTCCCGCGAAGGCCGTCTGCCTGCAATGGGTGCGATACCTCGATATCACCGCGAACACGCCGGCTATTCCGAAGGACGAGTTGGCTACCATTGCTCCCGCCAGCATACCGGATCCTTTCTGGGAGGACGCCGAGCGTCCGGTGGAGCCGAGATCTCCTCAGCCGCTTTGGGTCGAGCTGGACGTCCCCGCGGACGTCCCACCAGGCGAGTATCGAGGGGAGTTGGTGATCCAGGGCCACAGCGGTCAGTGCAGCCTGCCTGTGACCGTTCGCGTGCGGAGTTTCCGCCTGCCGGAGGAACGCCATCAGAGGGTCATCCAGTGGTGGGATTTCCCGGGGCGCGGCTTCGAATCGCTGAAGCCCGGCTCGGAGGGCTACTGGAAGCACCTGGAGCGGATGTGCGCGATGGTTCGCCGTCATCGCCAGACTGATATTCGAGTCGGATGGGAGTTGGTCGAGCGCAAGAATGATCATTGGGACACGTCGCTTTTCGAAAAGTATGCGGAAACCGCCTTCAAGTCCGGCATCTATGCGGTACAATTCACTCCGCTGGGTCGGCATACCAAGTCGCAGCTCGAGCCGGACAGCCGCACCGAGGGAGTCGAGGACAATATCGGGCGGCTGGCGGCTGTGGAGGAAGCGGTCAAGAAGCATGGATGGCAGGGGCGGGTACTCACCAGCCTCGCCGATGAGCCGTTCATCTATCATGAGCAGTCCTACCGCAAGCTCCTGGAGCGCGTGCGGAAGACCGCCCCGGATGTTGGCGTCGTGGAGGCGATCGAGACTGAGGACCTTGGCGATCTGGACATCTACGTGCCGAAGCTGTCACATCTGAACCTATGGTGGCCGCATTTCGAGGATCTCAAACGACGGGGAGAGCAGGTTTGGTTCTACACGTGCTGCCATCCCCAGGGGCGGTATCCGAACCGCTTCCTGGACCAGCCGCTGATCCTGGCTCGGGAGCTGCACTGGATCAGCTATCTGTATGGGCTGGATGGCTACCTGCACTGGGGGTTCAACTGGTTTGCACATGAAGGCGATCCGTATTCCGAGAAAGGCGCGAATCAGTGGTCGCTGCCGCCGGGTGATGCTCAGGTCGCTTATCCGGGACGGAAGGGGTTTGTCGGGTCTCTCAGGCTCAGCGTGATGAGGGACGGGCTTCAGGATTACGAGTATCTGTGGGTGCTGGAGAATCGGCTCAGCGAACTTAGGAAGGGCCTTGATGCGGATTGGCTTGATCCGCGCCAGCGCCCGCTGGAGTTGTGCCGAAGAGTAGTGCAATCGTTTTACGACCACACCCGCGACCCGAAGGTCCTCCTAGAGACTCGATCAGCGATTGCCGACGAGATCGAGGGGCTGGATGCCAAACCGCTGCTCTACGTTCAGACATCGCCGCCTGAGGGAACGATCACTCCCGCGGGGCCGATCATGATCAACGTGCGAGGGGCGGCGACTCCGGGCGCAAAGCTCACGATTAACGGGCAGGCCGTGATCGAGGAGAACATTGACGACAAGGGGTGCTTCATTGGGGCTGTGTTCATCACCGCCGACAAGCCTGAGATAGTGGTCACTGCCGAGCTGAACGGTATCAAGCGCTCCTGCACGCGAACGTTCAAGGTGGTGGACTAGCCATCAACGACGCGAATCGCCCAACCTACCATTTCATGCCGCCGAAGAACTGGATGAATGACCCGAAGCCGTTCTTCTGGAAAGGCGAGTATCACGTCTTCTTCCAGTACAATCCTCACGAGCCGATTGCGCGGCTGATTCACTGGGGACATGCGGTCAGCCGGGACCTGGTGCATTGGGAGATGCTGCCGATTGCGCTTGCGCCCACTCCCGGCGGACCGGACAAGGATGGCTGCTGGACCGGCTGCTGCGTAGAGAAAGACGGCCTATTCCATATCCTGTACACGGGCGTCCATCCGCAGGTTCAGTGCCTGGCAACCAGCAGCGACCTCATCACGTGGGAGAAATATCCAGGCAATCCGGTGATCTCGTCGCCGCCGGAGGGATTCGGGGACTGCTGGCGCGATCCGTGTGCCTGGAAGGAATCGGACGCATGGTATATGCTCCTCGGCTCGGAGGTAAAGGACGTCGGCGGGGCGGCGCTGCTTTACCGATCGAGCGATCTGGTCCACTGGGAATATCTGCATCCGCTCTATGTGGGCGACAAGGATTGCTTCATGTTCGAGTGCCCGGATTTCTTCGCGCTTGGGGATAAGCGCGTGTTGCTCGCGTCGTGTGGAAGAACCAACTGGCATACCGGACGGTATGAGGAGCACAGATTCACCGTGGAGAACCAGGGCGTCACCGATGGCGGCAACTTCTATGCCGCCAAGACGCTCCTCGATGACAAGGGGCGGCGCATCCTCTTTGGATGGATAACCGAGGGTCGCTCTCAAGAGGAACAGGTGGCGGCGGGGTGGTCGGGGGTGCTCTCGTTGCCCCGGGTCTTGAGCATATTGTCCGATGGGAAGCTGGGAATCGCGCCGGCGCCTGAGCTGAGCGCACGTCGCGGACGGCGTTTGGATAAGGCGGAAGGCGACGCCCTGGAGATCATCGCCCGGTTCAAGCTCCAGAGCGGCAGGGTGGGGATCATCTATCGCTCGGTGGAGGTTTATGCGGACACGAAGCAGAAGCAGTTGGTTGCGGGCCAGGCTCGAACTCCGTTTGAGGCTGAGACGGGTGAGGAGATCGAGCTTCACGTATTCCTCGACCACTCGGTGATCGAGGTCTTTGCGAACGGGCGAGCATGTGTGACAGCGAGGGCCTATTCGAACACCGGCGATATCAGCCTGCTGGGAAAACCTGAGCAACTTGATATTTGGGAGATAGACAAATGAAACGATTTGCAGTATGTGCGTTAGTTTTGCTGATCACGGGCATCGCAAGTGCGAGCGTGAGGGATTTCGGGGCCAAAGGTGACGGCACGACCAACGACACTGCCGCCTTTCAGAAGGCGATGGATGAGTGCGGGAAGTCCGGCGGCGGAGTGGTCGAAGTCCCGACCGGCAGGTATCTCATCAAGACCAACCTCTCGATTCCGCCCTCGGTGACCCTGGAGGGAGTCTGGCGGGCCCCGGCGAGCGTCGCCCAGTATCACGATCCGAAAGACCCGAAAGGCGGCCCTGAGTTGACTGGCAGCGTACTCCTGGCTGTGGATGGGGCGAGCAAGCCGGATGGGACGCCGTTCATCAGCATGCATCGGGACTCGACCCTCAAGGGCGTGACCATATTCTATCCCGAGCAGACGAAGACGAATCCGCCAGTCGCCTACCCCTGGACCGTTCAGTGCGCGGGCGCGGACAACTGCTCGATCATAGACGTGCTGATGGTCAATCCCTATCAGGCGGTGGACTTCGGCAGCAAGGCGTCCGGCCGCCATTATATCCGAGGGCTCTACGCTCAGCCGCTTTTCAAGGGACTCTACGTGGACCTCTGCCTGGATGTCGGACGGATTTCGGACATCCATTTCTGGCCCTTCTGGACCGCCGCCGATGCCGACAGCCCGGTGGGGAAGTTCATGCTGGAGAAGGGCGAGGCCTTCATTTTCGGGCGGAGCGACTGGGAGTACGTGACGAATTGCTTCGCCATCGGATACAAGGTGGGCATGCACTTCATCCGCGGCATCGGAACGGGGCCGTATGAGGGCGCGGGCAACTACCTTCTCACCCAGAGCGGGGCCGACTGCTCCGATATGGCGGTCCTGGTGGATGAGACCCAGGGCCATTCGGGCGTCAGTTTCTCGAACTCTCAGATCTTCGGCGACATAATCGTCAGCGAGACGAACGCCGGGATGGTGAGGTTCACGGGATGCGGTCTCTTCGGGAGCATGAGCGGGAAGAACGGCACGGCGCTGGCGAAGATCGCGGGCCGGGGGCGGGTCTCGTTCGACAACTGCCACTTCTACTGCATCCACCCGGAGGACAAGGGCGAGGCGATGATCGTTGCTGAGAGCGGACGATTGAGCATTGACGACTGCGTCTTCATCAACAGCAAGGTCACGGCGGTCAATCCGACGCCGATCATCCTGCAGCCCGACGTTCGCGCAGCGATCATCACGGGAAACGAGTTCTATGGTGAGATGAAGATCGTCAACCGATCGAAGGGCCAGGTGATCATTAAGGATAACGTCGAGAAGACGGACGAGGAGCCGTTTCCAGGGAAGGAATAGGACGGATAGGACCGATAAGACCGATGGGACCTATCTAAGCCTCGGGGTCCGGCCTTCGACGAGGGCTTGCTGGACCTCGGCAACCGCGGTCTCCAGTGTGATTCCTTCGGGTGGGGCGGCTTCCACGGTGACCGGCAGATCGATATTGAACCGGTCCAGGCCGGCGAAGAACTCATCCCAGGAGTTC
>DASRZD010000638.1:0-8149 GCA_035686805.1 Armatimonadota bacterium | reverse complement strand
ATCGAATAGGGCGTGGTTCTGGCGAGCCGCCGTCTATTTCGGCGGGCCTCCGGGGGCCGAATTGGTGCTGAGAAACGTCATGCCCGTATTCGTCGCATCGCTGCTCTTCGCCTCGATGGTCTCCCTCCGCCGGATGAACTTCATCATTAAGGCCCTCGCGCTTATGGCATCATTCGGACTCGGAGTGCTCCTTGATTCACTACTCCAGAGAGTATCCCTGGAGGTCTCGCTTGTTCGAGTATTGAGCTACAGCCTGGAGCTGAAGACCATCCTCATCTGCCTGTTCTGTCTGCTGATCGCATGGGAAGCGAGGCATGACTGGCAGACGATTGCGCTCGGCATGTCGCTTTGCTTTTTCGCCGCTCTGCCGTCGTGGATGGTGGCCCAGGCCAGGGAACACACGCAGTACGTCGCCACGTTCTTCATGGAACTCGCCGTTGCCGCCGCCCTCTGCAGAGCGGGATCGGCCGGCCGGCCGGTACGCCATAAGGAGCGCCAATGAGACAAAAGGCGCTCTTTGCCTGCGTAGCGATCATCGTTGCGACCAGCGTTCTAGTCATGGCCTACCTCGCCCTGGTGCCTTACATTGACCATCCCACCCGCGACCTCAGCAAGGACATTGATTGGAGCTACCTGAACCGCGGGCTGGATCAGATCCATGGCTTCAGGGATACCGGAAGATGGTGGACTGGGACCTGGTGCGGTGTAGTCCCGTTCTGGCGTCCGCTAACCTCATATGTATTCTGGGTGGAAAGGCTGCTGTGGCCGAAGGAGTTCCTGCTTCCTCGGCAGATCATCCTTGTCGTCCTGCACCTGGTCTTCGTCGCCATGGCCGGTTACCTGACCTGGCGGCTCACCGGGCGAAGATGGCTCGCTGTGCTCTCGATATGGCTCTTTGCCGGATTCAGGCCGTTCCCGATAACCAGCTTCTTCGGCTACAATTTCGCGGTTTACGATCTTCTCCTCGATCCCAAGAATATCACCGACCCGTTGAACGGCATCGCCATGATCGCCAGTCTGATCTTCCTCGTCAATGGACGCTGGCTTGCCGCTCTCGCCCTCGCCATGGTCAGCGTCGGGTTCAAGGAGACAGGATTCATGACCTGGCCCATGGCACTGCTGATCATGGCATGGAAGCCCGGCGCAAAGCGCCACATCCTCAATGCTCTCAAGCGTAGATGGCTGCCCGTCTCGGCATGGACGGCAGGGTTTCTGGGTCTGGCGGTCGTACATTGTCTGGCGGTAGGCTTCGGATATCGCATGGGAACGAATGCCGCCTGGTTGGGCCGAGCGGAGTTGTATTTCGGCGGACCGATTGGAAGGCTTTTCGTCCTCGATGACCCAGGCGCCGCCATCGTCTCACTGCTTCTTTTCCTGGCGATCATAGGTTCGCGGAAGCTCTCGCTCCTTCCGAGATTCATCGGCATAATGGCGGCTCTGACGGTCGGGGTGCTGGTGGATACACGCCTGCAGCACACGTCTTGGGACGCCTCTATGGTCCGGCTGCTCACATACCGCCTGGATCTGAAAGTGACCCTTCTGTGCCTGTTCTGGCTGCTGGTGGCATGGGAAGGCAGGTATGACTGGAGAACGGTGGGATTCGGCCTGGGGATATCCCTGGTGAGCTCGGTGCCCACGTGGTTTGCCGCGCAGACTCAGGAGCACACGAGATACGTTTCGGCCTTCTTCATGGAAATGGCGGTCGCAGCCGCTATACTATCTGCCGCAAAACAAGTTTGGAAGCCGATTCATGGATTCAAGGCCAAGAACCAGTCTTGATCGAAAAGCATTCCTGATCGCGGTTGTCGCCATAGTATCGTCCATAGGTTACTGGACGTCTCAGGCGATCGTCCCATACGTCGTGTCCCCCATAAGACCCGTGAGGTGGGACCTGGACTGGTATAGCTTCGACAGGATGCTTAGCCAGGTACACGGTTTCTCGGATACCTTGAAATGGTGGACCGGCTCATGGCCACATCCCGTCGCCTATTGGCGGCCACTGTCATCCTACGCCATCTGGGGAATGGGGCTTATCTGGCCCACCGAGTATATGCTCCCGCGTCAGATTATCATGGTGGCCAGCCACCTGCTCTTTACATTGCTTGCCGGTCTGCTTTTATGGAGGCTTACGGGCAGACGATGGCTAACATGGATAACGATATGGCTTTTCGCGGGCTTCAGGCCGTTTCCCATTTCGTGGGCCTTTTCGCACGGCCAGTTGACCGTCGCCAGGCTGCTTGCCAATCCTAAGAACCTGCCGGATACCGCCATGAGTATCATGGTTGCCGGAAGCCTCCTGCTGCTGGCGAAGGGCAAATGGCCGGCGAGTCTGGTTCTTGCCATAATGGCCGTCGGTTTCAAGGAGACCGGTATTGCCGCATGGCCTCTCGCGCTGGTGATGCTTCTCTGGATTGACCGAGAGAAAATTGGGCAGCCGGGATACGTACTGAATGCAGTCAGGCGCAATCGGGTAGGAGCCCTGATATGGGCGCTGGCGCTGGTCTTGTTTGTTCTGGCCCGATCCCACGCGGTTGGAATCGAGATCGGCATGCGGTGGAACGTGTATATCGTCCTGAAGACGGCACTGTTCTTCGGCGGTCCGATTGTCGGAGAACTGGCCGTCCGCAACTGGAGCCCCGTCATCATCGGAGGATTGGTGGTGGGAACGGGACTCGCACTGCGGCGATTCGGTTTGTTGGCGAAGTTCATTGGCCTGATCGTGGCGTTGGCCATTGGAGTGCTGATAGACACCAGATTTCAGGGGACCACCTGGGACGTTTCGGCGGCAAGGCTATTTGGCTTTGACCTGGACCTGCCGGAAGTCATCGCGGTGATCATCTGGCTGTACATCGCAATCAAGGGAGTCCGGGATTGGCGGACGATTGCGTTTGCGTTCGCAATGTCCTTCATGGCCGGCATACCGGCTATGAGCACATGGGCCGGCGCGCACAGCCGATACCTTGCTGCCTTCTTCCTTGAGGTGGCAGTGGCGGCGGCTTTGTGTGAGGTAGGAAGAGACTTATTTGGGGCAAGGGCGAGGTGGCGTATCTTCAGCCTGCGAAAGCATGGCAAAGTCACATTGAGGACATGATCGCGTCTCCTGGCGTTGCGGTCGTCGTCGGCGCGATTGACGTCGGCAAGACGACCTTCTGCGCCTTGCTGGCCAATCAGGGGATCGAGGCCGGTGTTCCCACCGCCGTCGTGGATGCCGATATGGGCCAGTCGGAGATCGGCCCTCCGGCCACGATCGGAATGGGGCTGGTCGAATCAGAGATTCAGACGACCGGCGACCTGCTTCCTAAATCCGTCTATTTCGTCGGCTCGACGACTCCGGTGGGCAACCTTCTGGCGTCGGTTGTGGGGACCAAGAAGCTTGCGGACAAAGCGCAGGAACTCGGAAAGAAGCTGGTGATCGTTGATACTACGGGCCTCATTCGAGGGGCCATCGCCCGCAAGCTGAAGACTCACAAGATCGAGATTCTGCGCCCGCGGCACATCGTTGCTCTGCAGCGGACGAATGAGGCCGAGCACTTCCTCAGGTTCTTCGACACCTGGGAGGAGTGCACTATCCACAGGCTCTCGCCCGCTCCTGCCGCCAGGCCCAAACCTACCGCCATCCGCGAGCAGCGGCGGACCGTTCGCTTCCATGAATACTTCCTGAACGCCCGTGAACACCAGTTGTCCTTCAAATCATTGGCGACGACCGGCGCCTGGCTCTATACCGGAGAACCGCTCGAGCCGAAGTACCTCAGGTTCGCCGAGAAGGCCCTGGGTACCACGGTCTACCATGGCGAGACCATAGATCGCGGGGTCTACCTGGTCACTCAGGGGGAAGTGGATAAGCAGGGGATCGGCCAGCTTCAGGAGGAGTTCCGCACGCGAACGATCGTCACCGCGCCCTCCAGCCGCTATCTGAACCTCCTCACCGGCCTGCTCGACAGCCATTTGGAGGTACTCTCGCTCGCCATCATTCGCACAATTGACTTCCGCTCGGGGACAATTTCGCTCGTCACCCCGCTCAAATCGCTCTCGCCCGCGAGGTCCATCGCATTCGGAACGCTGAAACTAAGGCCGGACGGCGTACAAGTCGGCCGGCTTCGACCGGGGGATGTGTAGTTGAGGGTTATATTCGTTCGTCACGGGGAAACCGTCTTCAATATCGAGTCACGATACCAGGGCCATCTCGACGCCGAGTTGAGCGAACTGGGACGACTTCAATCGCAGAGGGTCGCCGAGCGGTTGAAGACCGAGCCGATTGCCGCCGTGTATTCCAGCGATCTGAGCAGGGCAGGGGACACCGCCCAGGCTATTGCCGATTTCCACAGCCTGAAGGTTCAAATTGACGAGAGCCTTCGAGAGTGCGCCTTCGGCGAGTGGGAGGGGCTTTCGGTAAAGGAAATTGCGCAGAAATATCCCGATCTCTACCAGAACTACCTGAAGGATTCGGTGACCTATCGAGCGCCGGAAGGCGAGCGCCTGGAAAGTGTCCAGGCGCGAGTCACTCAGATGGTTCGCCGCATCGAGAAGCGGCATCCGAATGATACCGTGGTCATAGTGACTCATGGCGGGCCGATTCGAGCGTTCTTCTGCCACGCCCTGGGAGCGCCCCTTCAGACCTTCCGCAAGATCAATCTGGCGAACTGCTCGATCACCACATTCTCTCGAGATCGGGACGGCAACTGGTTCCTGGAAGTCCTGAACGACTCCCGCCACCTCGAGGGTCTGGAGGCTGCCCCTGAATCAGGGTCTCCACCCCTTGAACGAGACACGGCCTTCTAGTTGTCAGCAGCTGAATGCTCAAAGTTGGGGCTTGACCGACTACTTCTTCTTACCTTTGCCTTGGCTCTTGCCACGGTCATCATCGTCATTCTTATTCGATTTCGAGCCCCGATCATCATTGCTCTTGATGCTTGCCGGGTGCTTACCAAGCCAGTCACCCCAGTGCTTCTCAAGGACCTTGGGGCTTTCCTTGCTATGGTCGTTCCAGAAGGTGACAAAGTCATTGCGATCGTCGTCACTGCGCAGCTTCTTATACCGGTCAACCCATACTCCCGTCAGCATTTTCCTTTGATTGCCCTTGCCGATATACCATCCCTTGTGCAGCCCCTGGTCATGCCGCTCGATATCGCCCCGGAACCGGCCATCCAGCGTCCGGTCGATGTCCGGGAGGTTGACTCTGCTAGCCTGCCAATAGCTCTCGCGCTCCCGAATCCTCTGCTGGTCGGCGATGCTGGTATCTATCAGAGCGGTGATTCCCACACCTGCCGCCCGGCCGAATTTCAGCGGGTTCGATGACTTCGACGGCACGAATACCTTGATCCGGTACCTGCCGTTATCGAATATCTCCTCGTATTGGTAAACCGCATTGGTGGCTGCGACTGTTGACGCGGGGCCCGCTACCTGTGCGCCGCCGATGTATGCCTTGTCTCCAATTGTCGCAATGGGCACAACCTTCGTGCTGCCGCCCCAACCGCCGGTTATGGAGTTGATGGCGGAGTCCAGCGGCTTTGCGGCGGCCTTGATCGCGACGGCCACCACAGCGGCCTTCAGGATGTCGCCCCCACGAACCGCATGACTGAACGTCTGCCCCTTCCAGCGACCGTCCAGCGCGACGTCGATGATCGCCGAGATGCCGACCTTCTGCACCTTCTTGAGTTGCAGGGGGTTGATGCTGGCGCTCGGCACGTAGACCTTCAGGCGAAACTCATTGTTGCTGAAGTTATCCTCATACAGCCATACAGCCTGAGTGGACTGCACGTAGGCGTTCGGTCCGGCAACCTGTGCCGCGCCGACGTAGCCCTTTTCTCCCACACTTAGTATCGGCACTACCTTGGTAGACATGCCGATCGGTATGTGATTGTTAGCGGTGAAGGTATTGATGAACTTGTTGATGCTTGGCGCGACGGATTTCACCGCCAGTCCGATTGCCGCCGCTCGGAAGATCTTCGTATCGAAGCCAACGGCAAAGACCGCGGTCGCAACACAAAGAATGAGCAGGATTGCAATAACGATTCTAAGTTTCATAAGCGCTGACCCCCTTAGGTTTCCCGGCATAACCCTTAAGGTATTATGCCGCAATCTCCGAAACATTCCTTCACGAATGAATGCGGGGATTGACACCGCCGCACGTTTTACTATTATACTAGTTTACGATGACTAAAGCCATTTGTTTCGCGGAATGGCCAAGCGAGGGATTTCTAAGCTTCTTCCAGGTCCTCAACTGGCGGGAATTCTTCCGCCTGAGCGAACGCGCCCTGTTCGCAGATCCCCTTGAAGTTGCACCGACCGCACCTCAGCAGGTTGCCCGACATGGGGAAGTCCTCCATGACGGCGATGTTCCGCACGGGGTTATGCAGGCACTTTACCATGGCATTGAAACTCTGCTTCACGAACGCCCGCGCCTCTTCGATGTCTGCCTCCTCCACACATCGCTCGCATGCATCGAGTTCCGGCTGAAGATGGACTGCGCACACCTTCACGTTCTGCACGGGCACGCCCCATTTTGACGAGGTGTAGAGCGCATAGCAGGCGAGTTGCCGCGATTCCTCCCGGCTCGGCTTCCCGGTCTTCCAATCATAGACCGTAAGCTTCATCTCGTCCTTCAGGGCGAAATCGAACTTGAGGAAGAAGAGGATGCCCTCCATCCGGAAGCTCGTGAACTTCTCGATCGGGAGCCAGCAGTCACACGAGGCGCTGGTGATGCGTTCAAGAACCTCCGATTCCATGAAGTTGCCGGTGCTCGTGAATGCCTTGTTCTTCAAGCGATCGGTCGCGGCCTTGCCGACCTCCACGCCGTAGTAGTGCTCGAACAGGTTGGGATGATGGTCGTCGGGGTGCTGCTTCCAAAGCTGGAGCTTGGAGCATCGCCATCCCTCGCTGAGGAGTCGCCGGGTTTCGCCGATTGCGTCTTGCTTCGTTGGGCGGTTTCCGAGCTGCGTCTGCTCCAGCACCCATTGGATGGTCTGGTGCACAACCTCCCCGACCCACATGTCCAGTCCCTTGATCCGCCTCATCTCCAGCGCGAGCTTGGCCTCCTCGGGAGCATCGGGCGCATAGCCTACGTGCGAGAAGTAGTACTGGTAGTAGTACCTCCTCGGGCACTCCTCGAATATCCGGGCCTTGCTCAGCGACCAACTCAGTTCGTTCCTGGCCATAAGTTACTCTTCCCCTCCAGTCTGCAGGAATCCTCCGCAGGAGGCTTCGAGCGAGACGGCGAATGCCTAAGGCAGAACTGTCGGAGGTATGCATGAAAGTCAGGGTTTTAATCCCATTGCTGTTTCTGTCCTGTGTGGCTGCTGTGTGCCAGGAGCAGTCGGATCAGTGGCAGCCGCAGGAACCGATCACGGGCCGGCTTCAACCCCCAATCGTCGAGAATATGGGCCGGGCCGATCAGCAGGCAAGATTCGTGTGCTGCGGGTCTGCGAGCGCCGTGTTCTTCGTCCAGGATGGTCTCACCCTCGTGCTCCGTGAGAAGTCGCCCGCCCCCAAACCTGACAAGCTTCCGACGGTCATGCACAAGGGGGATGCGGAACTGGTCGGGACTTCGACCCTCGAAATCCTGGCAAACCGCCGGCCCGCTGCTCCGCCCAAACCCAAAGACCTCGACAAAGCATGCGTTCTGCGCATGAGCTTTCCGGGCGCGAGTCCTCAGGTCGAGGCCGCAGGCGTACCCGCAAGCCAGGCGAACTACCTCATCGGCCGCGATGCTTCCCAATGGAAAAGCGGCATCCCGACCTACGGCGGCCTGATCTACCGCAATGTCTCACCCGGCATCAACCTGGTCGTGAGGCAGGAGAAGACCTCCGCCTGCTGCTTCATCGTAGTCCCCGCGGGTGCTGACATCGGCAGCATCAAGATGAAGTATGACGGCCAGGACGGCATCAGGCTGGATGAGTCAGGCGGCCTGCTGATCGTGACTCCCATCGGCAAGTTGAAGGAGCCCAGGCCGGTCGCGTATCAGATCGTCAACGGGCAGAAGTCGTCTTTGAAAGCCTCATATTCGCTCGATGGGAGCACGGTCGGCTTCCGAGTGTCGGGGCAGGATCCCAGGCTCCCGGTGACCATCGAGTGCATGAGCCTGGTCTCGAGTGCCTTGTCGGATGGGTGGGAGCTCACCAAGAGCCCGCGCGTGTTCGCCCTTCGTGACCAC
>DASRZD010000637.1:0-2266 GCA_035686805.1 Armatimonadota bacterium | reverse complement strand
TCACCCGTCACCCTGCGCGTGAACGTCAGCGTGGATACGGGGAGTATTAGCCTCCGGACTGCGGATTGATCGATGGTAGGGGCGGACTTGAAATCCGCCCCTACGCTGTGTTGGTTGATTATCGGTTACGCCTTCAGAACCATCACCCCATACGGCGGGACTTCGACCTTCCCCTCGTGGGACTTGCCGGTGAGGAGATCCGTCATCGGCGAGGAGAGCGTGAGGGTCGCGGGGCGATTCTCGACCTCGACGGCGACAAGGCCCTTGATCCCAGAGCCCTCTCTCGGGATGACGACCAGGTTCTCGGACGCATCTGCGACCGGAGAAACCCCGGCTTCTTTGGCGATGGTGAGCAGGAGTACCTTCAGATCCTCCGGCTGAGGCATCGTGCCCAGCACGATGATCTGTCCCTTGCCAAGCGTGCATCGAGTGACCGCCGCCAGGCCCGCGAGCGGGCCGTTGGTGTAAGTTGCCAGGGCCTCGGCCCCTCGAAGCTCCAGGCCGTCATACCAAACGCTGCCTTCCGATTCATGCCCATCGGCCCACTTAACGCCAAATTCATGTGGGTCGCCCGGAATCTCGTACTTGCAGAAGACTCCCGCCCACTTCTCGAGCGAGCCATAGGGCGAGTGGGTGAACTTCGCGCCGTCGGTCGTCCGAACGTCCGACAGCGGCCCGACGATCCACGTCCCACCGGCCTTGATCCATGCCCTCAGCCGCTTGCGAAGGCCCTCCTCGTCGAGCGCCGCCAGGAACGGGCTGAAGATCATTCGATAGGGCTCGAGGTCGGCCATCGGAAGGATCACGTTTGGCCTGAGCTGCGCCTGGATCATGGGGTGGTAAGCCTTCTCCAGAATCGCAGGCAGGTACTTGAAATTGTTCAGCATTGGCTGGCAGTCGAAGATGAAGTTGGTCTTGTGCGAGTAATGGAGCGCGATGCCGGTATTGATGGGCCTGGTATTGTTCAGGAAATCGGCGGCGGCGGAGTAGCCCTTCGATATCTCCTGCACCTCGCCGATGATGTGCAAAGGCCGGCCCGAGCTGGAAACGACCGCCCCGTGCATGAGTTCCTGCCCGCTCCAATGCTGCCGCCACAGCCAATAGAGGTTCGCCTCGCCGCCCATCGCGATCGGCAGCCAGCTATTCGCCTTGCACCAGCCGGCTTCCTTGTAGCCATTCGCGGCCGTCGAGCCGTTCCAGCACGTCTGAGTCTCCGTGTTCCAGAACGGCTTTTCCTTGATCGGGCGAATGAAGTCGAACCAGAACGCCGCCTGCCAGAGATTGTCCATGCCGTTATAGTGATTGAACTGCACCAGATCGAGCGACTTATGGATGTCGCCGAAATCCACGCCCGGGGTGGGCATCATGTCCGTGCCGATGGGATGGATGGTCATCTTATGGAGGATGTCCGCCTGATGCTTCACGAAATCGCAGTAAGAATCGCTGTTGAACTCCGCCCATGCCGTGAGGAGCGACGGATGATGCCACGTGCCGCGATCCGGGATGGGGAGCTGATCGAACGACTGGTAGGTCATGCTCCAGAGGTCCGTCCCCCATGCGGCATTGAGGGCCTCGATGGTGCCATACCTGGCCTTCATCTTCTCCTTGAACATCTTCACGCAGACCGGGCACACGCACCCGCGCTGGCTGTACGGGTGGACCTCGTTGTCAATCTGCCAGCCGATGATATTCTTGTCCTTGCCGAACTCCTCCGCCATCTTTGTGACGATTCGAGTGCAGTGATCGTGGTAGACGGGGCTGTTCGGGCATGCGTGCCTTCGAGAGCCGTGGCGGGTGGGATGGCCGTCCTCATGGACGAACAGGATCTCGGGATAGCGCTCACTCAGCCATGCTGGCGGCGTGCAGGTCGGCGTGCCCATGATGGTGGCAATCCCCGCCTCGCCGAGCTTGTCCACGGCCAGGTGCAGCCAATCGAAGTCGAACCTCCCTTCCTCGGGCTCCATGCGGCTCCAGGCGAACTCGCCGATGCGCATGACATTCGTGCCGGCGTCCTTCATGAGGGTGATGTCGGCGTCAATCTGCTCCAGCGGCCAGTCCTCAGGGTAATACGCCGCGCCGAGATAAGGGGGGGTTGCAGGCATGGGAATCCTCCGTTCATCGTGCTTGGTGCTTAGTGCTTAGTTCATGGTTCGGATGGGGAGGCGGAAAATCCTGCCCGGGTAATACGTAACGAGTAATGCGTAACCGGATCGACGTGCGGGTAAAATCCGCACGCTTACATAACACAA
The DNA here is from genome assembly GCA_035686805.1 of Armatimonadota bacterium. Taxonomy (GTDB): domain Bacteria; phylum Armatimonadota; class UBA5829; order DTJY01; family DTJY01; genus DASRZD01. The sequence goes on along the minus strand of DASRZD010000637.1, from coordinate 17 downwards.
ACTCGGCTGAGAGCGGA
>DASRZD010000636.1:0-4155 GCA_035686805.1 Armatimonadota bacterium | reverse complement strand
TCGATCTTCATCAAGGTGATCCCCCGCCATGAGAGTTGGTACGTGTGCCCTCGGATTTCCTCCTCGGTCTGCCTCTCGGGGATGGGAAATTCCAGGCCAATCCGGCTGCCGGGAATACCCTCAACCTTCAGGAAGCTCCCTGCCCAGGAATGCTTGACGTTGATCTTGAGGTTGGCCCGCCCGATCCAACTTGGGATGCGAATCAGGACCTCAACCGGTTTGTGAACCAGTACGCTGAACCTCCCCTCGAACGGCTGGTAGTCTATCGTATCCAGCCATTCCGACCGCCGGCTGAGCATGAGGTTCACCCGAACCTCGTTCCCCGAATGAATAATCGCATGCTCCCAGGCCAGGTAGATCGCCCTCACCGCCGACGCCGTGCAGCACCCCTCCAGCCCAAGCTCCGAGCATCCGGTGAGACCGTTTGGCATCACCCACGAGTCATACGCCCCCAGAGTCATGGCCTCGGTCTCCGGGGAATCGAACTTGAAGTGGCTGACATCCCTTACCTGGTTTTCCAGGAGCTGGTTGCGAGCCATGATCTCGATGTAGTCGAAGCAATCCTCGTAACCATGCCGCCAGAGCGAGCACCCCGATCCGTCGGGGCATTCCGCCAGCTTGACCCCAAGGTGGATCAGATCGGTGATGCAGCAGGTCTCGCCGGTCTCGATGCCGTCATCTACCGCGATGCCATCCGGCACCCAGCCGAAGCTGCTGGAGTTGGCGACGATGAAGTCCCAAACCCGCTTGCACCATTGGATGAGCGTCTCATCACCGACTTTCATGGCATACCGAAGCACGCCGACTGTGCTCGGCAGGATCCCCCAGCTATGCAGGTGGCCGGTGAAAGTCCCGTCTTCGGCGACTACTCCGCTCTCCCTCACGAAGAAGTTGAGCAGCCCGCGAATGAGCCGCTCGGCCGAGGGACTCCCAGTCACTTCCCAATATTGTGTTAGCGGCAGAATCTGGAGTGTGCCGTAAGCCGGAAGCGCGCGGTGGCCGAAGTCCTTGTAGGCGTATGCGGAAACTCCCTCCCAGCCATTTGGCGAATACCTGTGGCCGGGGTAGTAGCAGAAGTCCCCCTTCTTGACTGCGATCTCCCACAAACCCTCGATCAGCCGCTCGATCCTCTGCTGGATGGCGAACTCGCCGGATTCGAGCAGCCAACTGGTAAGTCCCAGCAGCGCCCGGCTCTGGCAGAACATATCGGCAGCCTGATCCGTGATGCGTGATTCGTGACCCGGAAGCTGCTGGTCATAGAAGAGTCCGTCGTCCGCCTGGAGTCCTAGCAGATATCGCCGGACGCCCTCTTCCTCCTCGGTCATCGGCCAATCGAGCATTTGGCGCATGAGAATCCACGCATCCACGAACCGCCCGCTCATATCCGCGCAGTCCCACGAGGCATGATCCGGCCGCATGAGGCCGTCTTTGACCATCAGATGAAAGAATGGGCGAAAGAAAGCATCCCTGTCGAGCCGGTGGAGTAGGCTCTCCGAGGCGAGTTCAGCGGCATGGTAGATACTGGTGTTGACAGGCATCCGGTCTGGGTCTCTGATCTGTAGTCTTCAGTCTCTAGTCTATCTTAGATCAGCCTGCCCAGTCTTCCTGCACTGGCCTCGTCGAGTTCTTCGGTGAAGACCTCATACCGGTTGCCGTCAAGGTCGTTGATCACGTAGCGGCCCGGCTCGATTTCCATCATGGTGTCGTGAACGCCCTTGGTGATCAGCCGCTTCGGCCCACAATCAGTGACCACGTGCCACTCAATTCCTCCAAACCGGTAGCGAATGGATTTGATGGCCTTCACCCGCGGGGTGAAATAGCGAATATCGAGATCATCCTCGATCCAGAGCCGATATTCCTTGCTGAGCGCACCCAGGTCCGGAATGATGCCGATCTCCTCGTCATTGCCGTCTCGCAGGGAGATATACCTGTTCGCGAAAGTAAACGGGAAGCAGCGCTTCGCCTTTACCCGAAGGACCGACTTGCTATCCGCGAGTGTGAGCCGCAAGCCGCCGCCCTCGCTCTGGAACAGGGCAAAGTCGCCGGGCTTGAGGTATTTGACGTTCGCCGCCTCATCGCGATCTTCTTCGGTTGTTTTCGGTTCCTCGTCTATCATCCGCCCACCGCCACCGTTGACGATAACTCAGTCTGCATCTTGACCAGGTTTGCATATGTCCCGCCTGTTTTGGCGAGCAACTCCTCGTGCGTGCCGAGTTCGGCCTGCTTGCCCTTGTCCAGCACCAAGAGCCTGCGCGCATAATTGAGCGTAGAGAGCCTGTGTGCAATGGCAAATGTCGTCCGATTCTTGACCAGCCTGGCCAGCGCCTCCTGGATCTGCTTCTCGGTTGCAGTGTCAATCGAGCTTGTTGCCTCATCCAGAATCAGAATCTTCGGGTCATGCAGAATCGCCCTCGCAATCGCAATCCTCTGCCTCTCGCCGCCCGAGAGCGACTGCCCTCGCTCGCCGACTTGAGTCTCGTACCCATCCGGGAAGTTGACGATGAAGTCGTGAGCGTTCGCCGCCTTCGCGGCTCGAATGATCTCTTCGGGAGTCGCGTTCGGCTTCGAGAACGCGATGTTCTCCATAATCGTGCCTGAGAAGAGGTATGATTCCTGCGGCACCATGCCGATCTGCCGGCGAAGGTCGTCCAGGCGAATCTTGCGAATATCAACCCCGTCAATCTCCACCACGCCTTCCTGAGCGGCATAGAATCGTGCCAGGAGATTGATCATCGTTGACTTCCCCGCTCCCGATGGCCCGACCAATCCGATCATTTCGCCGGGTTCGACATCAAGTTCAATATCAGTCAGGACGGGATGATTCTTATCATAGCCGAATGTGACTTTGTTGAACTTCACATGGCCTTTCATATCGGGCATGGCTATCTGATGCTCGGGATCAGTCTCTTCCTTTTGGGAGTCCATGATCTCGAAGACTCGCTCGGAAGCGGCGAGGCATCGGCCAATCCAGTCCCACATGCGAGTCACTATCTGCAGCGGCCCATAAAGCATGCCGATATATCCCAGAAACATGATGAGCGTGCCGGTGGTGACGCCGAAGTCTATTACTCCGATGCCTCCTGCATACCAGACGATGAACTGCCCTGAGCTCAGCACAAACCACAAGATCGGCAGCAATGTCGCCCATGTCTGCTCGGCCTGCATGTGCGCCGTGTACAGGTCCTGGCTCCTGCGCTGGAACCTGCTCACTTCGCGGTCTTCCTGGGCGAACGCCTTCACGACCCTCAGACCCTGGAGCGAGTCGGACATGACGCTGTGCAGCTTCGACCACCTGTGCCAGACTCGCCGGAACACCCATCTCAGGCGCGTGAAGATCAGAGTCGCCGCCAACGATGCAAACGGCGCCGGCAGAATCGTCAATGCGGCCAGTCTCCAATTCTGCTGGAACATAATCGCCAGTACGAGGATGAGCACAAGAGCATTCGACATCATATACTGAATGTCGAATGCCAGAAATTCCTGAAGTGCGCCCGTATCCTGCGAGACCCTCGAGATCACTGCACCGGTCTGCCGCTTGTCGAAGAAGCCCACCGTCAGCCGCTCGAGCGCCGAGTAAAGCTGCATCCTGATATCGTGGATCATCTTCGAGCCGAGGTAGGCGGTCAATCGCGACTGGAAAATGCCGGTCACCATGGAGACGATCCTCGTTGCGATGAGCGCCAGCACGACAATCCCCAGCATGTGAAGGAACTGGCCTCTCAAAATGCCAGGCACGTCACCCTTGAACGGCTCGGCTTTGCGGAAAACGTCATCCACGAGTATCTGCGTGAGCTTCGGCGGGGCGAGCGCCATCATCTGGGTGGCGAGCATGAGGCAGCCGGCGATGACGGTCAACTTCTTGTACGGCTCGACGTACGCCAGCAGCCGCCTCATCGCACGGGCCTTGTTCACGCAGTTCGGGCACACCACCGAGCCGGTCTCCAGGGGGAAGCTGCACTTCGGGCAGCGCCTGGTCTGATCCTCCTCGGTTGGCTTGGGAGGGTCCTCGCCCTTGATGAGCGATTCCAGCCGCCGCGCCGCATGTCCGAACTCCTTCGACAGGGCGTTCGAATAGCGGATGAGGGGGATAAAGCTGCCCTTGATATTCCCGATCAGGCAGCCGTTGCCCACGAGCGCCTCGGCCTTCACGCCGAC
>DASRZD010000635.1:0-7133 GCA_035686805.1 Armatimonadota bacterium | reverse complement strand
TCGAGACCGGTGGCTTCCTTGAAGGCTGCTTTGCAGCGGTCGCAGAAGCAGTACCGGCCTCCGCCGGAATAGCGGCAGTAGTCCAGGCTGACGCCGTCTATCTCGTAGTTCTCGGCGATCTCTCGCAGGATGGACGTCACTCGCTGGCGAGCCTCGGGAGCGGAGGGATCCAGGTAGCCGACGCGCTTGCCCTCGGAGTTCACCTGACACCAATCGGGGTGGGTTTCCAGCATGGACGGACCCTGGGAATTCACCTGCACCCAGGGATGAACCTTCAATCCGCGCGCATGAGCGGCGTCTATGAGAGGCTTCAGGCGGTCGAAACTCCCGGCATGGGGCAAGATCTTGCTGTCATACATCGCCATGCCGCTCGTGGTGGTGGCCATCGGGAGGAGGAACTGAATCCCGGCATCAGCGGCCTCGTCCACCAGGGCCTTGATCTCCTCAGGCGTGTCCGAATAACCTCCGCCGAAGTTGACGTATGCGCCGATTCGTCCGGGAGACTTCCCGGCAAGTGCGGGGATGGCCGCAGCAAGCATGACGAGGAACAAGAGCTTTGCCATGAAGAACCTCCGTCTCTAAGTTAGACGGAAATGAGTCCTGACCTCCTATCGCAGGATAGTGTGACCGTCAGATGGAACAGATGACCAAAGGAGGTCGCCATGACCGGGGGAACTCTGTTGCTTGCTGTGGGATTACTTCTCGCCACTGGGGAAGTCCGCTCGGCGGATGTATGGATCGAGCATTCGGCAGTCAAGGTTTTGAGAGATGCCGTGCCGACTGAGCGGAAGTCGGCTGATCTATGTGCCGCTCGGAGGGAATGGGAGTCGTTCCAGATTGCCCTGAAATCCGAGAAGCCCATCGCCGATGTGCACGTCGAGGCATCGGCCCTGAAGCAGGTTGGCAAAAAGGGCATCATCCCGGCGAAGGATGTCGCCTTGTCCCTGGTCGCATACGTGCCCATCAAGGATCCGCCCGTCCCCTACCCCGATCCGCTGCCGCCGATTCGGGAGTTCGACCTCAAGCCGAACGAGACTCAGCCGATCTGGGTGACGGTCAAGATCCCGGCGGACTGCTCTGCGGGCGACTATCAGGGTACGATCAAGATAACCGGAGACGGGCTTGCAGGCAATGTGCGGATTAAGCTCCATGTCTGGAACTTCGCCCTGCCGGTGACTCCGAGGTGCGTGACGGCGTTCGGCGTCAGCATGGAATATGTTGCCCGGGCACATGGGGTCACCGGGGATACCGCCAAGACCCTCGACCTGAGCAAGAAGTACTATGAGATTCTCCTGCAGCACAGGATTTCGCCGTATCACATGCCCGTTGACCTGACGTCGCCCGAGGCCAAGGCCTATCTGGAAGACCCGCGGATGACCTCCTACATGATCCCTTACCTGGACAACGACGCCAAGCAGAAGGCTCTGCTCGATCATCTCATCACGAACGGCTGGTTTCGGAAGGGCTACTTCTACCCGATTGATGAGCCGGTGAACAAGGATTCCTATGATCGCATGGCGGCGATTGCGAAGAGATTGCGCTCGATCGAGCCGAGATACCGGCTGGTGGTTCCCTTCTTCCGCGGGCCTGATTTCGATGAGAGCAAGACGATCTGGGACCTGGCGATGGGTCAGGTGAACATCTGGTGCCCGAACGAGCATTACCTCGATCTCCAGGCGCGTACCAGAAACTTCCTGAGGATGCGCCGGAACGCGGGTGACGACGTTTGGTGGTACGTTTGCTGCGGGCCGTATGAGCCCTACGCCAATTTCTTCGTGGAGTACCCGGCCATGAGGCACAGAATGCTTTTCTGGCATCAAAAGCGCGAAGATGTTGACGGTCTGCTCTACTGGTCAACGACCTACTGGAATCCGGACCTTGGCGTCGCAGACCCCTGGAAAAACATGCGGACGGTTCCTCAAATCAACCCGAACATCTACGGTGACGGCTCGCTGCTCTATCCGGGGAAGCCGGTCGGGGTTGACGGGCCGGTAGCGTCGCAGAGGCTGGCGGTGATTCGGGATGGGATCGAGGACTTCGACTACCTGTGCCTCGCGGAGGAGGCCATCGGGCGCGATGCGACCATGGGCTACATCCGCCGGATTGCGAAGGACCTCCAGGACTACACGATTGATCCGTGGGCGATGGAGAAGGTCCGCCGGGAGCTGGGGGAAGTGATCCAAGCCGCGGATGGACGCAGATAATGGAATTTCGCAGATACGTCACAGTGGGTGAATACAACTCAGTTTTGGAGGTGGAGGTAAAATGGCAAACGAAAGCACAGCAACTGCATGGATCGCCTTCTCGGCTGCGATGCTAGCACTAGTCGCGACGGTCGGAATGCAGGTCTGGGACAGGCAGCAACAGAGGCAGCACGAGATTCTGTTAAAGCGGGAGGCGGCACTGTTTAGGGCAGTTCGCGTGATCGACAACGTTTACGCCAATACCGAGTTTTCTGGACGGCCGCACCCACCACGGCGTGATTGGGATATCCAAGAGGCCCGAGATGCGATGTACGGAATGGTGATTTACTGTAAGGATCCCGATAAAACCGTGCAGGCTTTCTTCCGCGCCATCGGCACGCACGATGTCAATGCGAAGAAGGCGCCCTATGATGTGGGGATGCTCAACGATTTCCTCACAGAGGTGGCGAGAGAACTCGACCTGCCAGAGATTAAATGGCGCAACCCGAGCCAAGCGTGGATCGAATCGGCCCCAGGATCGAAAGAGGGGCTGGAACTGCAGGGAGGCAGAACTCACCCGGCAAGTGAGCACCAATAATGGCTACGCGGAAGCGTTCAGCCGGTAGATGACGGCGGTGAGGTAGGTCGCGAAGGCGGTCCAGAGGGCGTAGGGGATGAGGAGGAGGCTTTTTTGGGCAACCGCTGAAATACGAGTTGTATGGTATAATAGCAGGCGATAACTGGAACGGCAGACGTGTTGCAGCCGAACAGGGAGGAACTGATGGCAGAGAAGAAGACTTGCTTTATCATAATGCCGATCACTACGCCAGATCACATGCTAGGCGTGTATCGGGACGGCGAGCGGCATTTCAAGCATGTGCTCGAGTGCCTTTTCATCCCAAGTGTCGAAAAGGCTGGGTTTGAAGCCATACCGCCTGAAGCAAAGGGCTCCGACCTTATCCACGCTGAGATCATAGGCAGACTGGAGTCATCTGACCTGGTCTTGTGCGATATGTCGTGTCTGAACCCAAATGTGTTTTTTGAATTCGGCATACGTACTTCACTGAACAAACCAGTTTGCGTCGTGAAGGATGAGCATACGCCTAAGGTCCCCTTTGATACGAGCCTACTCAATCATCATGAGTACTCAAGTACTTTGGGAGCATGGGAGCTTGAGAAAGAGATGGAGACGCTTGCAAAGCACATAGCGACATCGGCCGAACGCAGCAATGGCCAGAACACTCTTTGGAAATACTTCGGGTTAAAGTCAGAGGCCAAGTCGTATGAGGGAGAATCTGGAGCCGAAAACAAGCTGGACTTGATAGCGATGCAACTGGATTCGATGCAGCAGAGGCTAGGCCAGATGGAGTCAATGCGCAGGCTTTCTGCAGAGACCGAAGTCGATATTCCCCTTCCAAAGATGATCTACGATTCGATAAGGGGTTGGGTCGGTCCTGGCAATCTGGAGGAGGTCGAGATCACTCCTAGCTCGGTGAAGGTGACACTCAGGAGGCGAATACCACCTGAAGGGGAGAGAGCGCTGAATGCTGCGGCCCTCACACGTTGGGGCCGCATAGTTGAGTTCAGAGTGAAGGAGTCCCCAGATCCCTTCGATGAGGATTCTCAGGAACTACCCGATCCGTTTGCTGACAAAGAATCTTGAGTGTCTCCGGCGTTTCTAGCGCCCATTGCCCATGCTAACTCACGTCCCATTCAGCCGGTAGATCGTGAGCGTGAGGTAGGTCGCAAAGGCGGTCCAGATGGCATAGGGGATGAGGAGGAGGCCGGCGAGGCGTGAGACCGGCCAGGCGGCGAGGATGAGGAAGATGACCGACAGGCAGAGGAGCGCTGCGTCATAGATCGCGAGGAAGATCAGCTTGTTCCCGAAGAAGAGGGCGGACCAGGCCACGTTCAGGATGCCGTTCAACACGGCGGCGGCCATGATGACATAGTGCAGTTTGGTATGGGGCTGAGTGTTCCAGATCAAGATCAGCGAGATTGCGAACAGGATGAAGAGCGCCGTCCACACGACTCCGAAGGTCCAGTTCGGCGGCTGGAAAGATGGCTTGTTAAGGGCCTCATACCAGTCACGGTTCATGACCGAGTAATGGCTCCCGACCACCGCAACCAGTATCACAAAACCCGCTATAATGATCACCGAGACAATGCGTCCAACCATAGCTTTCTTATACCCCAAACGAGACCAATGGCTGATGGCTGATGGGAAGATAGGTGTTCGGTGTTAGTTTCCAGTACTCCATTACTCCACCACTCCAATACTCCGCTGGCGGGTATACTGTCACAGATAGGAGAACAGGCTCATGGCTGCGCCGAGTCCGAGTTACAGGATAACGATCAGGATCAGGTATGCCAATAAGGTTGGGAATCTTGCGGCGCTGACTGCGGCGATTGCGAGCGCGGGCGGGAGCGTCGGGGCGATTGATATCGTCCGGTCGAGCCGGGCGGAGATCACTCGGGATATAACGATTGATGCCTGCAATGAGCAGCAGGAGAAGACAATCCTCGGTGCCATTCGGGCCCTTCCCGGGTTTGAGGTCGTAAATGTCAGCGATCGGACCTTCCTCATGCACATCGGCGGCAAGCTGGAGGTTCGGGCAAAATCCCGCATTCGAAACCGCGACGACCTTTCGATGGCGTATACTCCGGGTGTGGCACGCGTGTCAGAGGCAATCGCCGAAGACCCGAGCAGGGCATTCAACCTCACCATCAAGCGCAATATGGTAGCGGTTGTCACCGATGGCAGTGCCGTGCTGGGGCTGGGGAACATCGGGCCGCTGGGCGCGCTGCCGGTGATGGAGGGGAAGGCGGTGCTGTTCAAGGAATTCGGCGGCGTAGATGCGTTCCCCATCTGCCTTGACACGCAAGACCCCCAAGAGATCATCCGCACGGTGAGGGCGATAGCGCCGACTTTCGGGGGCATCAACCTGGAGGACATCTCAGCGCCGAGGTGCTTCGAGATCGAGGAGCGGCTGGCTGCCAAGCTGGACATCCCCGTTTTCCATGACGATCAGCATGGGACGGCGGCTGTCGTGCTGGCGGCTTTGCTCAATGCTATCAAGATCGTGGGCAAGGAGATCGGCGACCTGAAGGTCGTCGTCTCAGGCGCAGGCGCGGCGGGGGTCGCCTGCACGAAGGCCCTGCTGGCGGTCGGAATGTCGGACATCATTGTATGTGACAGAGAGGGCGCGATCTACTCGGGCCGTGCGGAAGATATGAACCCCGCCAAGGAATGGCTCGCACTGAATACAAACCGCCGGCACTTCAAGGGCTCGCTGAAGGAGGCGTTGGCCGGGGCGGATGTCTTCCTTGGAGTCTCCGCGCCGGGAATCCTTAAGGGCGAGGACTTGAGGGTCATGGCGAAGGATGCAATCGTCTTCGCACTGGCGAACCCTGTTCCCGAGATAATGCCCGAGGAGGCAGCGCCGTACGTGCGCGTGATGGCGACCGGCCGCTCGGATTACCCGAACCAGATCAACAATGTCCTCTGCTTCCCTGGACTCTTCCGAGGTCTGCTCGATTGCTCGGCAAGGGCCGTGAACGAGGAGATGGTGATCGCGGCGAGCCGGGCGATTGCGGACATCATCAAACCCGGCGAGTTGAGCGAGGACTACATCATCCCCAGCGTCTTCGACCGGCAAGTTGCACCGGCGGTCGCAAGGGCAGTTGTCAGGATTGCCCTGGATTCGGGGCTGGCGAGACGGACCCCCAAGGAGCATGAGGGGGAAGAGGTGGAGGCGAGCCTCCGCTGATTTCGGATTTGGGATTGTCCGCTCAGGGCACAACGTCCGCTCGCTTGCGGGCGCGTAGGAGGCGGGTGACAGTGCCGCCGCTGGATTCGACGGTACTGATGCCGGTGACGCGGACGTCGGTGTTGATCGGCGGGATGTAGGGCGAGAGCACCTTAAGCGTGCATGAGCCATCGTCGAGGATGAAGTAGCCGGTCTGGACGTCAGTCACTTTCCCCCAGACGATCACCAACAGGCCGATGGTGTTTATTCCCTTGCCGCCGGTGATGCCGGGAGTATAGGCATTGAAAGCCCCGCCGCCGAGGGCTCTGTTCTGGAGGCCCAGGGGGCGAGGGACCGAGCCTGAATCAGGCGCACTGATGAAGGACGGAGTGAGCCGGCGCTCGCCATTGGCCAGGGACAGGTAGCCGGCAACATCTACGAGGGCGCCTTCGTCATACGCGGTCGTCATGACTTTGATCCCGCTGATGCGATCGGGCTCCTCGATGTAGCTGCAGTCGGAAAGCTTTGCGGTCACGGGCTTATCGCTCAGGGCGATCATCGTAGTATTCGACTCAGCCTTTGCCAAGCCGATGCTCGACACGCCTTTCGCAATGGCGATGCCATCCGAAGCCCCATTGCCGCTCATGAGGTTGACGGCGTTCCTTGCCTTCACGAGGGCATAATAGGTCTGTCCGTTCTCGAGACTCAAGCCGGTTCGGGTATGGGTTGTCTGGAGACCAACGCTTTGCCATGCACCTCCGGTGATGATATCGAAGAAGCTCGGGCTGGTGCTGACGGCAGTCCAATACCCTGTGATCGGCGACTCCGGATCATAGGCGCTATATGAGAAGGTGATGCTATCGTTGCTGGTTTGGTATGCGCCGGCATCTATTACTGTGGGATCGGGCGCGCGAGTATTGTCGGTAATGGTGAAATCGAGGGTGACTGTGCCGGTAGTGACGGCTACTCCGGCAGTCGTGGACGACCGATAATTCGCTTTCGAGGCGGTCACGTCATAGGCGCCTGGATCCATGTTTAAGATGGAGAAAGATCCATCCGCGCTTGTCGTGGCTGAGTAACCTCCGACATTGGTAGCCACCGTCGCCCCCTGCAACAGATTGCCAAGCGAGTCCCTCACGATGCCCTGAATCCCGGCAGGCGTTGGTAGATAGTTGAAGTAGTCAAACCGAACATCCATGAG
>DASRZD010000634.1:0-7508 GCA_035686805.1 Armatimonadota bacterium | reverse complement strand
GAATACGTTATGTGGAGAAAGACAATCCGCCGACGATAGACGAATTCGCCGAGGCGATCACTCATGCGTTCACAAGCGCGTTGGATAGGAACGGCATCACTTATCGCCCGAGACTTGTTCAGGAGCCGGGAAGATCAATAGTCGGCGCGGCTGGAACGACCCTATATACGGTGGGGACGATCAAGGACGTGCCGATCGTCGAAGACCCCGGACATCGGACCTACATCACCGTTGACGGCGGAATGAGCGACAATCCCAGGCCGGCGTTCTATGGTGCGGTTTTCACAGCGCTCATCGCCAATAAGGCGGACAGAGAGCCTGATCAGGTGGTGACGGTCTCAGGCAGGCATTGCGAGACGGACCTGCTCATCCCGAATACCAGGATAGCGGAAGCCAAGCCAGGGGATGTTATGGCAGTCCAATGCACAGGGGCGTATAATTATTGCATGTCGAGTAATTACAACAGGTTCACCCGACCGGCGGTCGTGCTGGTTCGAGATGGTCAGGCGAATGTCATTGTGCAGCGCGAAACCCTCGATGACTTGGTGAGCCATGATGTGATTCCCGACACCCTTAGGTAAAGAAGACTATGTTTAGAAACATACCAAGCGTGCAGCACATCGTCATGATGGCCGTGGCATTCCTGACAGCGCTGACGATTCACGAATACGCGCATGCGCGAGCCGCTTTGGCGGCAGGCGATGACACAGCTAAGCAGGCTGGACGCATTTCATTGAACCCGATTGACCATCTAGATCCCGTGGGGACGATCATGTTCGCGTTCATGCTCATGAACGGATGGGGCATTGCCTGGGGGAAGCCTGTGCCGATAAACCCCTATAACTTCAAGAGCCCGAGGTGGGACAGCCTGAAGGTTTCTCTGTGGGGACCGCTCTCGAACCTGCTGATGGCATTCGTGCTGGGGATGATAGTCAGGTTCGTCCCGCTCCCTATATCGGGCGTTTATGTGCAACTAATCGAGACCTGCGTGCTGATCAACCTGATGCTCGCATTCTTCAACCTGATCCCGGTCCCTCCGCTCGACGGTTCGAAGGTGCTTTCCAGCCTACTGCCCTACGAGACGGCAAAACGATATGACTACACGATGGGCAAGTATGGTTTGATCATATTGCTGGCTATACTGTTCACGGGGATTTTCCGCATTGTCATTCTCCCGCCAGTTGTTCTTCTATACCGTTTGTTTGTGGGCTAGAGGAGGATTGATGGAGACTAAGCCTCGAATCGTGAGCGGCATGCAGCCGACCGGAATGCTCCACCTGGGCAATCTGGAAGGCGCTCTCCGAAATTGGGTGGCGCTCCAGGACAAGTATGAGGCCTATGTATTCGTTGCGGACTGGCATGCCCTCACCGCCCTTTACGAATGCCCGGCAGTGATCGAGAAGTACTCTCGCGAGCTAGTGATTGATTATGTCGCCGCCGGGATGGATCCCGAGAAATCCGTGATGTTCCGACAGTCGGATGTCAAGGAGCATGCCGAGCTTCACCTGCTCCTTTCCATGATCACGCCCGTTCCCTGGCTGGAGCGCGTGCCGACCTACAAGGAAAAGAGTGAGCAGTTGGCCGCCGAGAGCGCGTCATATGGCCTGCTGGGGTATCCCGTGCTTCAAGCGGCGGACATCCTCATCTACAAAGCCGCAGGCGTGCCGGTGGGTCGCGACCAGATTCCTCATCTGGAGATCACTCGCGAGATCGCCCGGCGGTTCAATCATCTCTACGGCGGCATATTCCCGGAGCCCGAGGCGCTCCTGACCGAGACACCCGTTCTGCCGGGACTTGACGGCCGCAAGATGAGCAAGTCGTATGACAACACAATCCTGATATCGGATTCTCCCGAAGAGATCGAGCGGAAGGTGATGACTATGTTCACCGATCCGACTAAGATCCATAGGACCGATCCCGGTCATCCTGAGACTTGTCCGGTTTATGGCCTTCATTGTCTTTATGACAAGGAGGAAGCTCCCAGGGTCAACCGCGAATGTAAAGCTGGAAGGCTCGGCTGCGTACAGGACAAGCAAGACCTGGCTCGAGCAATCATTGCGGCGCTCAAGCCTATCCATGCCAGAAGGCGCGAGCTTGAGCAGCATCCGGATGAGATTGACCGGATACTTCGCGGGGGCGCGGAGAAGGCACGCAAGGCCGCAAGCCAAACCATGAATGAAGTGCGAGCCGCGATGGCTGGTGAAGGGTGACATCCCCTTGTTGGGGCAGGGGTTGCACCCCTGCCCCGCTCCGGGAGGGAGTACAACTCCCTCCCGAACAGAGAGAAAAAACAGTGACATCAGTTGAGACTATTACTCAGCCTGGCTATACCATCAAGCTCCCGGTTTTCGAGGGGCCGCTGGATTTGCTCCTCCACCTGATTCACGAACACAAACTCGATATCTACGACATCCCCATCGCGGAGGTCACCGATCAGTATCTGCACTATCTCTCGCTCATGGAGCAGCTAGACCTCAATATCGCAGGCGAGTTTTTCGTGATGGCGGCGACCCTCCTGCAGATCAAGTCGCAGATGCTCCTCCCCACCCTGCCCAAGGACGAGGAGGAGGAGAGCGATCCCAGGACCGAGTTGGTCGAGCGCCTGCTGGAATACGAGCGATTCAAGCTCGCATCCGAAAGCCTGAAGACGTTGGAGGAAGATCGGCGTCAGGTCTACTGGCGGATGACCGATGAGCTTGCGGGGTATGATGCGCCCGTGATTCCGCTCAATCTCCAGGCGATGGACCTCCTGCTTGCGCTCCAGCAGCTCCTCGAGGAAGTCGGCGAGGGGCAGGAAGAGGTAACGAGCATCGAGCGGCAGAAGATTACCCTCAGGATGAAAATGAGGGAGATCTGGCAGCAGATCAAGTCATCCGCGGATGGAGTGGGTTTTCGGGAGCTGGTCCATGGATCCCACACCAAGCTGGAGATAGTGATGACATTCCTCGCGCTCCTGGAGCTTCTGAGGCTGCACAAGATAGCTGTCAGGCAGAAGCAGGCGCTGGGAGAGATCAAGATCAAGGCGGTAGAAAGCGCATAATGGAAGACAATCCCCTTCCCAATGGAAACCTGAAGGCCATACTGGAGTGCATGCTGTTCGTCTCCCCTCAGCCCTTGATGGTCGAGCATGTCGCCAAGTCCCTGAATATCGAGGACCTGGAGGTCGAGGCCGCCGCACACGAGCTTCGGCTGGATTACGGTGAACGGGGCCTTCAGATACTTCGGATAGCAGGCGGGTATCAGATGTGCACCAGGCCCGAGTACTCGGAGTACGTCTCGACCCTCCTCAAGCCGGATCGTCCGCATCTGTCGCGTGCGGCGCTGGAAACCGCCGCCATCATCGCCTACCGGCAGCCGATCACTCAGCCCGAGATTGACGCCATCCGCGGGGTGAACTCCGACGGGGTGGTGAAGACGCTTGTGGAACGAAGCCTGGTGAAGCAGGTCGGTAGGAAGGAGACCGTCGGCCGGCCGATCCTTTATGCGACATCAGAGGAGTTCCTGAACCATTTTGGCTTGAACGATTTGTCCGAGCTTCCCGAGCTGGGCGCGTTGCCCTCCGTCGCCGAGGCTATGGAGGATATGGCGGAGGAGTCCGTAGAGGGAGAATTGGTCGAAGGATGAGGAAGCTTTTTGCCCCACTTCTGCTGGCTGTCTGTCTGGTCGCACGAGCCGCCCCTACCCCGCCGAAGATTGCTGCGAAGTCGGCGATAGTGGTTGATTCAGTGACAGGGAAGATCCTCTATACGAAGGACTGCCATACCAAACGTCCGCCGGCAAGCACGACTAAGATCATGACGGCGATCCTAGCCCTCGAGCACGGTAATCTTGACGATAAGGTGTGCGCATCGGCCTATGCATGCCAGACGCCGAACAGCTCGCTTCACCTGAAGCCGGGCGAGGTGCTCACCCTCCACAATCTGCTCTACGGGCTGCTGCTCAGATCCGGAAATGACGCGGCGGTTTGCACGGCTGAGCATATCGCGGGGACGGAGGCCAAGTTCGTTCAAATGATGAATGAGCGGGCGAAGGAGCTCGGGGCGAAGGATACGCATTTCGTGAATCCGCATGGTCTCTACAAGCCCACTCATTACTCGACCGCCTACGACCTGGCGCTCATTGCGCAAGAGGCGATCCGATATCCACTGTTCAATGAGATCGTCCGCACTCGCAGAACGCGCATCGAGCGCTCGATGAACGCCAAGGATGCCTATCTTACTAACCATGCCAGGTTCCTGTGGAGGTTCGAGGGCGCGGACGGCATTAAGACCGGGTATACTCGCGAGGCAGGGCGCTGCTTCGTCGGATCGGCGACTCGTGAGGGATGGAGGCCTATCGCCGTCATTCTGAAGGCCAAAGACGCGGGGGCGGATGCCACGGCCCTTCTCAACTTTATCTTCAAATACTACCAGGGGTTCTACTTCGCCAAGCCCGGTGAGGTCGTAACCAGGATTCCGGTGGCAGGGGGTGTTCAGGAGAAAGCGGCACTCGTCCCGAGCAACGGCCTGGGCATCGTAGTTCGGAAGTCATCGAAGAACGAGGGTCGGACCGAGATCGAGACACAGAAAGCAAGAGCGCCGATCGAGAAGGGACAGAAGCTGGGGACCCTCACCGGTTATCTGAACGGCAAAAGGGTTGGGTCGGTTGACCTGATCGCCGCCGAATCCGTTGATCGGACGCTGGGCGCCACGGTATGGGTGTGGACGCGCTCGATCCTGCTGGTCTGCATACTCTCACTCACGGCATATTTTAGATATGGAACAGCGGCTGCAAAAGCTTCTCGCCGCCGCAGGCGTAGCCTCGCGCCGAGAAGCTGAAAAACTCATATTGGCCGGTCGAGTCGCCGTTGACGGCCGAGTGGTCACCGAATTGGGGTCTAAAGCCGATCCCGAGCGCTCGTCAATCACAGTGGACGGCAAGCGGATTGACCTCCATCCGAAGCTGATCTATGTGTTCCTGCACAAGCCTCGGGGGTACACCAGCACTCGCCGTGACCCTCATGCCGCCAGAGTGGTGACCGATCTTGTCAAAGATATCGGGGTAAACTTGTACCCCGTCGGCCGCCTCGATGTTGACAGCGAGGGTCTGCTGATTCTTACCAATGACGGCGATTTCACCTTCAAGATGACTCATCCCAAGCATCAGGTGACGAAGACCTACCGAGTCGAGGCCAGAGGACTGGTCACCCAGGAGATCCTCCGCCAGCTTTCCCGCGGCATCATACTGGAGGATGGATTGACCGCCCCCGCCAAAACCAAGCTGATCGCCTTGAATACCGCTCACCAAACGAGTATAGTAGACATAACTATCAGGGAGGGCCGCAATCGCCAGGTCCGCCGCATGTTCGAGGCAGTGGGCCATCCGGCGTACAGGCTCATTCGAATGAAAATCGGCGACCTCTCCATCGGCGAGCTCAAGCCGGGCGAATGGCGATTCCTGACTCACGAGGAAGTGGAGAGTCTGCTGGCGGCTGCGAGTTGACATGCTGAGATTACTATCCGGACTGCTGATTCCAATATTGCTGCTATCCGGCCACGCCTGCGCGACCAAGTATCCCTTGACCATCAAGGACTGCCGGGGGAAGTCGGTCAGGATTCCCGGCGAGCCGAAGCGGATCATTTCGCTCGCACCCGGGAATACCGAGATCCTCTTCGCCCTGAGCCTCGATTCGAAGGTGGTCGGCGTCACTAAGTATTGCGATTATCCGCCGGCTGCCCTCAAGAAG
Source organism: Armatimonadota bacterium (assembly GCA_035686805.1). Taxonomy (GTDB): domain Bacteria; phylum Armatimonadota; class UBA5829; order DTJY01; family DTJY01; genus DASRZD01. The sequence continues at coordinate 1,783 of DASRZD010000634.1, read as the reverse complement.
CCCAAGGTCGGCGACCGGACTACCAGCATCGAGACGGTGATCTCCCTGAAGCCCGATCTGGTCCTCGCTCACGGCACGATCAATGACCAAGCAGTGAAGTCGCTCGAGGCGCACGGGATGAGGGTTGTGGCGATTGACCCCAAGACCCTCGATCACGTGGCGTCCGATATCCTGCTCGTGGGCAGGATCACCAATCGTGAGGCCAAGGCGAAGCAGGTAGCGGGAAAGATCTCGTCCGCCAAGGCGCTGCTCAAAAAGAAGACCGCCGGCCTCAAGACCAGGCCGAAGGTCCTGGTGGCAGTCCAAGCCGACCCTCTCTGGGCAGCCGGCCCGAAGACCTTTGTGGACGAGATGATCTCATTGGCGGGCGGGGTGAATGTGGCCTCGGACGCCAAGCCGGGGTTCAACCAGTTCTCCGCAGAGGCGGCCGTTTGGCGGAATCCCGATGTCATCATCGGCACTTACAAGGGTGACAGGCAGGTGTTCACCCGCGGCCTCTGGAAGGATACAAAGGCCGCCAAGTCCGGCAGGGTCCATGAGGCCGACCCCGACGTCCTCGTGAGGGCAGGCCCTCGGCTCGCCGATGGACTCCTTGCCCTGGCGAAGCTCATTCAACCCAATGTCTTCAATCACCACTGAGAAAACCATACCGGTCAAGGTGAGCGTGACGGCGAAGCTCGCTCGGTCGTCCGCCGTGCTGCTCGGGCTGCTGATCGTGGCCGTGATCCTTAGCGCCAGCGTGGGAGCGATCACAGTCTCGCCGGCGATGGTCGCGAAGGTCATCGCCAACCACCTCTTCTCTGCATCCTACGCCGTCTCCGAGCCGATTGACCGCATCATCTGGCAGATCCACATCCCCCGAATGCTGCTGGGGGCGCTCGTGGGGATGACGCTCGCGATGGCGGGAGTCGTCCTTCAGGGACTCCTGCTCAATCCTCTGGCCGATCCATACATGATCGGCGTATCGTCGGGAGCGGCGGTCGGCGCGGGATTGGCGGTGATCCTGGGGCTCTCAGGCATCCTGATGGGCTTTGGAATCCCGGTCTTCGCCTTCATATCCGCCCTGATCGCCGTGCTGGCGGTGTATCTGCTTGCCCATCGAGGCGGCAAAGTGTCCGTCCTATCGTTCATCCTCGCAGGAGTGGTGATCGGCTCATTCATGTGGGCGGCCCTGACTTTCCTCATGACGGTCGCCAGCCAGAACCTCGAAACAATCGTCTTCTGGACGATGGGCAGCCTCGCGGGATCGGACCCCTGGTCGAGAGTGCTCATGCTCACGCCGTTCGCTTTCCTTGGTTTCTTCGCGCTCTATGCCTTCGCCCGCGACCTGAACCTTTTCGCGCTGGGCGAGGAATCCGCGAGATACCTGGGGCTGGAGGTCGAGTCGCTGAAGCGAATCCTCATCGGCGCGGTGACCCTCATGACGGCGGCGGCGGTGTCGGTCAGCGGGACGATCGGGTTCGTCGGCCTTATGGTACCTCACATTACTCGAAGGCTGGTCGGCCCGGACCACCGAGTGCTGCTCCCCTGCTCCGCCCTGCTTGGAGCGACCTTCATGATCGCCGCCGATGCCATCGCCCGAACCGCCATGGCCCCGAGCGAAATTCCCGTTGGCGTGATCACCGCCCTCCTCGGCGCACCATTCTTCCTCTATCTGCTTAGAAAAGCCGGATAGCCGGGAATCAGCAAGTTGGAGAACAAGGATGGCCGAGCCCACGCCTCCCGATCATCTCGATCACCAGTTGCTGGCGCTGACCAATGAGGTCCGCAAGCTGAGGGAGCT
>DASRZD010000633.1:0-4835 GCA_035686805.1 Armatimonadota bacterium | reverse complement strand
TTGGCATCAAGGACAGCATCAAGCTGGCGTCGAACGAGAATCCACTCGGCCCGTCCCCGAAGGCGGTCGTGGCGATGAAGGACGCCCTGAACAAGGTCGCCCTCTACCCCGACGCAAGTTGCTTCCTCCTGAAGAAGGCTCTCGCGAAGCATTGGGGGGTGGGAGAGAACGAACTCCTCCCCGGCAACGGCTCGGACGAGTTGATTCATTACATCGGCGTGACGTTCCTCTCGGAGGGCGACAGCGTGATACAGGCGAATCCCTCATTCGTGCGCTATGAATCGGCGTCGGTGCTGAACAACTGCAATTGCACCATGGTCCCGCTGAAGAACTATACGCATGACCTGGAGGCCATGGCCGATGCGATAGACGACCGCACGCGCCTCATTTTCGTCGCCAACCCGAATAATCCGACCGGCACCGCGGTGACGAGCAAGGATGTCCAGCGCTTCATGGCTCGCCTCCCGAATCGCGTGATCGCCGTCTTCGATGAGGCCTACTATGAGTACGTGGAAAGCCTCGATTACCCGAGGATGTATGACTACGTCAAGGCGGGCGCGAACGTCATCATCCTGCGGACGTTCTCCAAGATCTACGGCCTCGCTGGCCTGAGGATTGGGTATGCCATCGCTCGCCCGGAGATCATCGAATGCCTGAATCAGGTCCGCGAGCCATTTAACGTCAACAGCATTGCTCAGTCCGGGGCGCTGGCAAGCCTCGGTGACCCCGAGCAGGTCGAGCGCAGTGTGCGGTGCAACTCGGAGGGGAAGAAGTACCTGTATCGAGAGTTCGACCGCATGGGCCTGCCATATGTGCCCTCGGAAGCCAACTTCATATTCGTTGACGTGAAGACCGACTGCCGGACGGTGTTCACCGAACTCCTCAAGCGAGGGGTAATCGTGCGAACCGGCGATATCTTCGGCTTCCCGACCTTCTTCCGCATCACTATCGGCACCGGGTCGGAGAACCGAAGACTCATCCAGGCGCTCAGTGAGGTCCTCAAATGATAATAATCCTTTCTTCGTCGGCAACCGACCAGGACGTCGAAAAGATAATAGGCAATCTCAAGGAACGCGGCTACGGGATTCATCTCTCGCGAGGGGTGGAGAAGACCATCATCGGGGCGATCGGCGCGCCCGAGGAAGACAAGGTCCTCATCGCTCAGCAGTTCGAGGCATATCCGTTCGTCGAGCGGGTAGTCCCGATCCTCAAGCCCTATAAGATCGTCGGCCGCGAGTTCCATCCCGAGAAGACGGTCATTCGCGTGAGGGACGTGCTCATCGGCGGCGACGAGATCGTCGTCATGGCCGGGCCTTGCTGCATCGAGGGCGAAGAACAGACCCTCGAGAGCGCGAAGGCATGCAAGGCCGCCGGCGTGAAGATCCTTCGGGGAGGCGCATTCAAGCCGAGCACTTCGCCATACAGCTTCCACGGCCTCGGCGAGGATGGCCTGAAGATACTTGATGCCGCCCGCGCCGAGACCGGCATGCCGATCATTACGGAGGTCATGGATACGCGTGATGTCGAGTTGGTGCTCCAGTATGCGGATATTCTCCAAGTCGGCACTCGCAACATGACCAATTTCGCACTCCTCAAGGAGATCGGCCTGGCACGCAAGCCCGTCATGCTGAAGCGAGGGATGTCCGCCACCATCGAGGAGTGGCTTCAGGCGGCGGAGTATATCGCCTCTCGCGGGAACTATGACATCATTCTCTGCGAGCGGGGGATTCGAACCTTCGAGACGTTCACTCGCAATACGTTCGACATCAATGCGATTCCGGCGGTCAATGAGCTCAGCCACCTGCCGATATTCGCCGATCCCAGCCATGGCACAGGCCGATGGCGGCTCGTCGGGCCGGTCTCGAAGGCGGCGATCGCGGCAGGCGCGGACGGCCTCATGATCGAGGTCCACCCCGAGCCTCAGCTCGCACTCAAGGACGGCCCTCAGTCGCTGAAACTGGACACGTTCGCCAAGCTCATGACGGAGCTTGTCCCATTGATTCGCGCTATCGGCAGAACTCCTGGTTGGAGCGGCCAGTGAAATCGCGTGTGGATTGTGTGGCGATCATCGGCGTGGGCCTGATCGGCGGCTCCTTCGGGATGGCGCTGAAGAAGTGGGGCCTAGCCAATCGAGTCATCGGCGTGGGCCGGAATCCCGAGCGCCTGAAGATGGCGGTCGAGCTTGGGGCGGTTGACGAATGGACCACCGACCTGGCGGCGGGAGTCCGGGACGCTGATCTCATCTACGTATCAACCCCCGTGGGAATGGAACTGGATTTCATTCGCTCGGCTGCCAAGCATGCGAAGCCCGGCTGCGTCACTACCGACGCTGGCAGCACAAAGGGCGAGATCTGCCGGGGAGTGGATGATTCTCGTTTCGTCGGCGGGCATCCGATGGCAGGCTCGGAGGCGACCGGGGTCGAGGCCGCAAGTCCTGATCTCTTCATCAATGCCGCCTACGTCCTCACTCCCACCAAGCGCACGAATCCCGACGCCCTCGCGCTCGTTCGAGGCCTCGGGGAAGCCGTCGGCTCGCGGGTGATCGTCATGGATCCGGAGACCCATGATCGGTGCGTGGCGGTGATCAGCCATCTCCCTCATCTCCTGGCCATCGCACTCGTCTCACTCGCTGAAGACCGCTCGATCCGCGATCCTCAGGTTCTTGAACTGATTGCTGGGAGCTTCCGGGACATGACTCGCGTCGCGGGAAGTTCGCCGGAGCTATGGCGGGACATCTGCATGACCAACGCCGACGCCATCAAAGAAGCCGCCGCAGCCTTCCAGCGCCTGCTCGAAGAGGGAGTGCGCCTCATCGAGTCGAAAGACGCTCAGGCATTCGACAGTTGGTTCTCATCCGCGAAGAAGCTGCGTGACTCGCTGTTCTGAACATAAACCAACCGGCCGGGTGGGAAGATGGAGCAACGCAGAATCCGAGCATATGGCGTAATGATGCCGTCGCTGGCATTCCTCTTTGGCGCTGTTCTCTGGACCTTGACGGCCCTCCACTCTCGATTCACTTTGGAAGACGCCTACATCACATTCCGTTACTCCGCCAATCTGATCGGTGGCAAGGGATTTGTTTTCAATCCGGGCGAGCACGTGCTTGGCACCACGACCCCGCTGCAGACGCTTCTCCTTGCGGTTCTTGCATATCCTTTCGGGCCGAGAGCGGTTCCGGAGGTGGCGCGCATCCTAATGCCGGTCTTTGGGCTGGGCGCAGGCTTGGTGATGTGCATGGCCCTAGTCAAGCGCAATGTGCCGATAGCCGCGGCCGCACTTGGGATGGCTTTCCTGTATGCCAACACAGAGGTCATCCGCACGGGGATAGGAGGCATGGAGACGCCCCTCGCTCTGCTGTTGATGGCGGCCAGTCTATGGGCAATGATCGGCGAGCGACCCGTGGTCACCGGCATGCTCTGCGGCTTGCTTGTAATGTGCCGCATTGACGGACTGATCTGGGTGATGCTCATCTTCGGAACGGTCTTGCTCAGGTCGAGAAAGGCAGTGTTGCTTCAGGGCGCCGCACTCGTGCTGATACTATCACCCTGGGTCATCTTTGCCACTTTGTATTTCGGAAGTCCTGAGCCCAACTCGATGCTCGCAAAGGGAGTCGTCCGACCTGGGATGGCTCATGCGCTCACCGATCCCATGCGGATCGTCCGGTACGCTCAATGGTTTCTCTCAGGCACTGGAGTGGGGTGGGGGGCATGGCTCATACTCTGGCTGCCTGCGTTGGCGTTCGGGGCGTGGCACGCATTCAAGCGGGGCCTGGGCATAGTCGCGGCCTATCCGCTGGTCTACTCGGTACTCATGTATCTTGGTCGAGCTCCACGCTATGAGTGGTATCTAGCGCCGATCACGTTCGCCTCGATGCCGATGGCCGCCCTGGGCATTTATGAGGCGTACAGGCGAATCAGGCTGTCTTCCTATGTTGGCGTCGGGCTGGTCATCATCCTTGGGCTCGCATACTGCTCCCAGGCGCCGCTGATGATCCATCGCCTGCAGAAGGCCCAGCAGAACGAGGACCAGTTCAGGCGGGAGGTGGGACTCTGGCTGCGGAACAATACTCCGCCGAACGCGTCAGTCGCGATGGAGGCGATCGGGTACCAGGGGTTTTTCTCCGAGCGGCGGATCATAGACATGGCCGGGCTGGTGACTCCGAAGTCGGTCGAGTTTAAGCACCAAACGAGCCGGAATGGTCAAATCTTCGACTGGATATTGCAGGGTTTCAAGCCTGATTATATCGTCTTGCGCTCGTTCGAGGTGGATACGAACCATCATTTCAACGGCGGCCCGCTCTTCCTGACGCCGGCCAAGGAGGCGCAGTTCCATGCGACCTACAGGGAGGCAGCCCGATTCAAAGCGCCATACCCGGACAGCGCCCCGCTGGTTCGTCACCTCACGATCTACGAGCGGCGACATTGATGGCCTGGACGTGATATACTGGTGTGTACGATGAACGTCCGCATTGCGATAGACGGTCCCGCCGGCGCAGGCAAGACTACCATCGCGCGGGAGGTCGCCCGCCGCTTGGGGCTCAGATACGTTGATACCGGGGCGATGTATCGGGCGGTCGCATGGAAGTCATTGCAGGAGGGCATCCCGCTCTATGATGAAGCTGCCATCGCCGAGATGGCAGGCAAGATGAATATTGACTTCCGACCGGGCGATGGCCGGATCTTCGTTGACGGGATGGATGTCTCGGAGGCCATACGAACCCCCGAGGTCACGAGGCTTTCCTCGCCGGTGAGCGCGATTTCGGGCGTCCGGCGGGTTCTTGTTGCCCAGCAGAAGAAGCTTGCAGGTGACGGCGTCGTCATGGAGGGGCGGGACAT
>DASRZD010000632.1:0-2973 GCA_035686805.1 Armatimonadota bacterium | reverse complement strand
CCGGACGGGAAGGGCATTGACGGCGCGGGGCACCTCGTGGACGGGCGGGGGTTCATCTTCCTTTTCAACCCATCCGATCACGAGCAGGGCGTGGAGTGGCGAAAGATCCTCTGGGAGCCGGAGATCGAGCTTTCCGGTGATTCGGTGGCACTCAGTGACTGGACGGATTTGGCCGGCTACAAGTCACTGGCCAAGCAGCCGCTGGAGCATCCGACGGGTAAGCTGTGGATCGGGCCGCGAGGAGTGATGGTGCTGGGGGTCAACTTGAAGGACGAGGAAGTGCTTGCCAAAATACGCGCAGAACGCGCGAAGATCGGTATCTGAAGGGAGCGGAGACAGTGAGAATGATCTGTTTGCTGGGGTTGGTGTTGATAGCTCAATCAGTTTCGGCGAAGGAAGTGAAGTTGACCGGGGAGTGGCGAATCTACGTCTCCCCCAATGCCGGTGTCACTGAGCGGTTCGCCCGCGACGAACTGAGGAAGTACGTCGAGAAGATTTCGGGCACAAGGTTGGCCGATGCCGAGGTCAAAGGACCTCATACGATCTCGCTGGGCCTGAAGAAGGGCCTGGGGCATGATGGGTATTCCATCTCGATCTCCACTGAGTCAATCGTCATCGAGGGCGAGAATCCTCGGGGGGTGCTCTATGGGGTCTACGACCTGTTGGAGCGCCTGGGATGCAGGTGGTACTATCCTGCGATTGATCCCAAGGACCCAGAGGTCGTGCCGAAGAAGTCGGACCTTGTTCTTGCGACCGGCAAGTGGTCGGAATCGGCGAAGATCGAAGACCGCATCTACTGGATCAGCGGGCTGGGGTTTAAGGTCAGGCCGGAGACCCTCGCGCAGCTCGATTGGGCGGCGAAGAATCGGTACAACTGCCTGAGCTGGCAGTGTGTTCCGGAGAACGTTGACAAAGACCTGGCGCAGATGAAGGCGCTCGGCATCCTGGACGCCATGGATAAGCGCGGGTTGATGCTCCATGGGCCGGGGCACTCGTTCCCCTACTTCCTGCCGACGGACAAGTACTTCGATGCGCACCCGGAGTGGTTCGGGTTCAGGGATGGGAAGCACCAGCCTCATGGAGGCAAGTGGCCGCCGACGAACTACTGCCTGAGCAATCCTGAGGCGAATGAGGAGTTCATCCGTAATGTCGAGGCGTTTGTGACGAAGTATCCGCAGATTCGGATACTGGACACTCTCCCGATTGACGGCGGGCTTCCATGCCAGTGCGAGGAGTGCCTGAAGAGCACTCCGACCGACCTGCTGATCGCTCAGTACAACAGGCTGGCTGAGCGGTTGAAGAAGGCTGCGCCGAATGTGGTGGTGGACTGCGTACCGGGATACGGGCAGTTGAGCGATCCCCCGAGCGAGGTATTCCCGAGCGACGATCTGGCGGCGGTGTATGCGCATTGGGGGCGGAATCATGCCGAGAGTTATGACGACCCGAACTACGGGCGCAAGGGGAATCTGATGACCTGGCAGTCGTACTACAAGCGGTTCATGATCTGTTCCTACTACGCCGCCAACTCGCATCAGCCGTTTACCGGACCGCCGTACCTGCACGCGATCGAGGGCGACACGAAGTACATGGTCGAGCATGGGGTCAAGGGGGCGCTGGTGCTGGAGTATCCGTTCGGGTTCTGGTGGGAGAATGCGTTCAACGTGCGGATGGGTGGGATTCATCCCTATTACTATCCGAACCGCGATCCGAAGTCGGAGCTTCGGGACTTTGCGCTGAAATACTATGGCCCGAAGGCAGGGCCGCTCCTCGCCGAGTACTACGAGATCATTGGGGACAACGCCAATTTGGAAAAGACGTATCGCGCGAGCAGGGGCGAATCGGACGATTGGGAGGTCGGGTGGCTGAAGGGCATGCAGGGGATGATCCGCCGGGCGGCACAGCTTGCCGCGGATGACCCGGTCTGCTTCTATCGAATCTCGAAGTTGGACTCGGCGATGGATATGCTCATCCAACTGGCCCCGTCTCGGCGGAAGATCACCGACATCGAGAAGGCGGTTGCGGACGGTGCAAAGAAGGAAGATCTCGAAAGGCAGATAACCGAAGCGCGGACGATGATTGCCGACCTCATCTCGCATGCCGAGGAACTCGGTGCCCGGAACGACGGCGTCATGGACGAGGCGTGGATGAAGGGCTGGACGATCAACCGCATCTTTACCGATCCGCTGAATGCGGCGGAGAAGAAGCTGAACCCATAACAGAGCGAACGATGTCCTTGTGGTCGGCGGCGTTGACCTGGGTCTTGGTGACGCTCTCGTTGAGATTCGCGGCTTCCTTGGGTGGGGCGGGCGGCGCGTTCTTGGGGTGCATATAGAGGTGGAACCAGTGCTCGGCATACATCTTGATGATGTCTCTGGGCAGGTTGTGGCCCGCGCCGTCATAGATCACCAGGCGAAGGCGCTCAGGATCGGCCTTGTAGTAGGGCCTGGCTGCCTCGACGAATGATTTGGCAGTTTTGGCGTCCACGACCAGGTCTGCGCCCCCGTCAACGATCAGCACGGCGGTCGGGAACATCTTGTCCACATGCAGGATGGGATCGTATGTCTTCAGAAGCTCCTCGGTTTCGGGCCAGAGGGCGTCTGTTTTGCCCTTCCACAAACCGTTCGTCTTCCAGGACGCAAGCCATTCCCGATAAGCGCCCGTGCTGACGAAGCCGACAATCGCCGCCAGTCGAGGCCCTTGCGTGACCGCCGACAGCCCGATTATGCCGGTGGTGCTGCTCCCCAGCCAGCCGATCTTCGAGGGATTGACATCCTTGCGGGAGTTGAGATAGTCAACCACCCGCCGTGAATCCGCCTGCACTCGGTAGCCTTGGAGCGGATAGCTGTGGGCAAAGCGCTCGTCGAAGTAGAGCCATTGCGGGCGGCGGGCAGGATCGGGATCGGGCGGGTAGGCGACGGTGAACGCGGCGAGCATGTAGCCCTCGTTGACGAGATCGGTCGCCCAGTCGGGGAC
>DASRZD010000631.1:0-7579 GCA_035686805.1 Armatimonadota bacterium | reverse complement strand
CCTTGACAGCGTCCACTCGCATCGGGACAAGATGAACCTAATCCTTTTCGGCCGGGGCAAGGTTCTCGCTCCCGACCCGGAGGCACGTGCGTCCGTTCCGCATGCTTTCTCATCGCAGGTTCAGAGGGAGCTGAACCGCTCGACCCTCTGCCATAACACGCTTATGGTTGATGGTAAACAGCACAACGGCATCGGCGAAAACCTCTCGCTCCTGGACTTCAAGCGAACTCCTGAGGTCAAGACCGCCACCATTGCCGACCTGAAGGGCCTTGTCTATCCCGGCGTCAAGCTCCAACGGACGGTGGCAGTCACCGATGACTATGTCCTCGATGTCTTCCAGGCGGCCTCCGATGAGGAGCATGCCTATGATTGGCTCTTCCACGCGATTGATGACGAAGGGAAGACCCGCATCTACGGCGGCTTCACGCCAACCACCTTGCCGGATGCCGTACCTTGGACCTGGCTGAGGAATCCTCGATCGGCGGTCAAGGATGATACCTGGCATGCGGATTGGCACCAGGGCGACTTGCGCTTCCGCCTCACGATGCTCGGTGTGCCGGGGACGGAGGTCACGGCCAGCGACTTCCCCAAGAACGACAAGTTCGAATCGCCGCCGATCCCCATGCTCATCGTCCGCCGAAAAGCCAAATCCGCCACCTTCATCGCCCTCTACCAGGCCGAGCGCCATGACCTCCCCCCAGCCGCGATCTCCACTAGCATGAAAGACGGCAAGCTGAAGATCGAAGTGACGCTCAACGGGAAAACCTCAGTGCATACCTTACAGGCGCTTGGAACTAAGCAATCCGCCGATTCGTCGAATACCTGGTAATATTGCCGGTTTTCCGCCCAGCCTATTGTTCAGCTTGTCAGTAGCTGGTAGAATATCCAGAGGAGGCGTGTATGCGTAGAATAGCGTATCTTATTATCCTTGGTAGTTTGCTGCTCGGCCTGGCGTGCCCCATGGCTCTTACCAAGAGCCTTGATGCGGCTGCAATGGCCGGTGCGACGCCGGATATTGCGTCATGGTTTGACACAGCCATTCTCCTTTGCTGGAACCAGCCTAAGCACACTAAGCATGCTGACATTATCGAGTACCATGTATGGCGAGACAGCCTTCAGACTTTCCCTGTGTTAGTTCTCGATTCCATATCGTCGCCTGCTTTCATGGGTTTCGATCATAGTGCCGTGGACACCCCTTGGTTCCGGACGATCTCTTATTTGGCTCCATCCCCAAATCACCAGGAGCTAGTCTCTGCAGTGACAACTGCGCCTGGGATAACGATCGGCCAGGCACATCAGTACTGGGTATCATGTCTCTACCGTCGGCGACATGGGAACAGGTTCAGCTACTGGGAGACCGTGCCGGTCTACGCCGGCCAAGCGACCTGTTTGAACCGGCCAGTCCCGGTATCGCCCAACGAATACGCAAGCTTGGACGACATTACGTTTGAATGGCAGGGCAGTGGCGGGGCGGATGAGTATGCCATCGAGGTATCGCGCTCCCCTAGTTTCGAAAGAGAGCAAACCTGGGTCTCACACGTCCATCGGCCCACCAGCAGTGATGGGACAACCTTCTCTGTAACCTATGCCGGTATCCTCTCGAATGCCCCTGAGCTCGCGGGCGTTACGGATGGAGATACTCTGTATTGGCGCGTAGGGGCAAGGAATAGCGAAGATGATCCCGGCCCTATTCCTGCCGGCCCTTCGCCATTAGCCGAGGGCGAGAAGAACACTCGCTACATCTACAACAGCGCTGAGAGCATCCTATGGTTCACCGTCGGGGATGATGGAGGCGGCCCCCCGCCACCACCCCCGCCGTTCTAGATGTTGGAAGTCGGAAGTTGAACGTTGAACCCCCTGGTAATAATACCGGGTTTTTGGGTATCGCTTTGTTGCCTGCCTAAAGTCTGGTACAATGGTCAAGGAGGCGAATCATGTGTAAGCTTGCTTGCCGTATGGTCGTTTGTCTTCTGCTCCTATCCGTCGTTGCCCTCGCGGCGCCGATCCAGGTCACCATTGACATTCTCCCTGGCGAAAGCCCGAATGTCATCGGCCTGGGGGCTTGGGGCTCACTCCGAGTTGCCATCCTGACGACCGACGGGTTCAAAGCTGCCACAGTGGATTCTGCGACCCTTGAACTCGATGGAGTCGCAATTTGCCTGGGAGGCAAGCAGCAGAGTCCTGTATGCTCCCGAGAAGACGTGGACGGTGACCATGATAAGGACCTTGTTGCCGAGTTTCCTCTGGAAAGGTTCTCGCTGGCGGATGGAGAACGGACACTGGTCCTGACCGGCCGCATGAAGAATGGCAAAGAGTTCGCAGGCTCGGACTCGCTGATCTGCATGGCGGTATCTCCTCCATCGGTTGCAGCCGCAATGGCGGGGAAAAGCCCGGACATCAGCCCTGGCCTGTGTGACGGCGGCGTTCTGGTGTGCTGGGATGACTTTATCGTGCAATCGTCAGCCAATATCATCGAGTATCTGGTTTACCGCGTGGAGGATACATGCATTTACGGCGAAAACTGGGCATCATGCGTTATCCCCTTTGGATCCAGGTACTGGGTCGAGCCTGTCTTGTGCATGAGCCCGATTGATGCTCCACCCTATGCCGGTCCGGCTGGAAGCTTTGACCATTCGGCAATAGATGACGAACTGCCGAGATCAGTAGACCGTTTCTGTCCGGGCCAAGGCGATTCGTGGGTTTTTTGTGGTTTCACAGCACCAGGAGTGAAAACCGGTGAGGATTATCACTACCGGGTCACGTGCATGTACTCACTGTCCCTGGAAATCGGAGAGCTGGTATACAGGGAGTCCAGGCCTGTCTATGCGGGGCATGCAACCTATCTTGCTCGCCCGCTGCCGGTGAATCCGGCGAGTTCGGCGGTCATTGACCTGAGCAATGTGACGTTTGAATGGCAAGGCTCGGCAATGGCATTCGGGTATTGCATCGAGGTTTCGCCAAGTCCCAGCTTCGAGCGAGCCAACACCTGGGTAACTGAGATCTACCAGATCACCAAAGCAGACGGCGACCTTGTTTCGAGAACTTTCACCAATATTCTGAACAACGCGCCTGAACTAGCGAGCGTTACTCCCGGCAGCACGCTCTACTGGCGAGTGGGCGCGAGGAACACGTGGGATAGCCCCGGCGCATATCCCGCGGGGCCCTCGCCATTGGCCGAAGGGGAAAAGAACACTCGCTATATCTACAGCCAGGACCTTTTCGCGTTCATGACCTTGCCCGATATGCCAGGTCCGCCACCCGATGACGGCGGCGATGACGACGGCGGGGACGTTCCACCCCCACCGCCGTTTTAGGAAGTGAACAGTGAACAGTAAACAGTGAACGGTTAATCCCATTGTTCACTGTTTACTGTTCACTGGATCTTCGATCCCCGCTCTGCGGAAGCCCTCGGCGCGGAGGATGCAGCTATCACACCGGCCGCAGGGCTTCTCCAGTCCCTGATAGCAGCTCCAGGTGAGCGAGTAATCCACGCCAAGCTCCGAGCCACGCTTGATGATCTCGGCCTTGGTGAAGTTGAGCAGGGGCGCGTAGATCTTCACCCGGCGGTCCTCTTCCGTGACGGCCTTCGTCGCCAGATTCGCCATCCGCTCGAACGCCGCCAAGTACTCACCCCGGCAGTCGGGATAGCCGCTGTAGTCGAGCTGGTTCACCCCGATGACGATGGTATCAGCGCCAACCACCTCGGCGTAGGCCAGGGCAAATGAGAGGAAGATCGTATTCCTCGCGGGCACGTAGGTGACCGGAATCTCGGACGACATCTCGCTCTCATCCCGATCTAGCGGAACGTCCAGATCGTCGGTGAGGGCGCTTCCGCCCCATTTCCGAAGATCGAATTGCACGACCTCATGCCGAGCCACGCCCAGCGACTCCCCGACCTCCCGCGCGGACTCGAGCTCCTTCGCATGTCGCTGGCCGTAGTCGAAGGAGATGGCATAAAGCTCATACCCCTGGCTCTTCGCAATCGCCGCCGCGGTCGCACTGTCCAATCCGCCGGACAGTAACACTACGGCCTTAGGTTTGTTAGAGGAATTCTCATTCATGTTGGCCCAATTCTAGCGTAGACCAACTGAAAAGTCCAGCGAAGGAGCATGCGATGGAAACCGAGAAGCGTAGGAATTTCATACTCAAAGGTATATTGGCATTGGCAGCCATGGTTTTCGGCAAGGAGACGGTCGTGCAAGCGCAGTCCAGCCTCATTACCGAGGGCGAGGTGCTCAAGACCAGCGTCTTCAAGGGCCGTCCGCCTATCGAGCCGCTGGATACCATGATCCGTTTCGAGCGCTCGGATGACAATAATGGGCGCGCAATGACCCACGAGATCCTCTCCCTCATCCACGAGGAGAAAGGTGAGAAGTCGTATCCCTGGACCATCTACGCCGGTTTGGCGACCCACCATGTCGAGGGCGATGCGTGTGTCCTCTGCTCCCGCCTGCATAAGCATGGCGCGGGATGGTCAACGGGGCTGCATTCGGAGGTCTATAATCATGCGCGCGCGGTGGCCCTTGGTGCGAATATCGAGATGACCAATCAGTATGAAGGGCCGGACCCAACCCAGATGATAGGGCTGAACATTCAAATGCTTCCCGGCAAGCCGATGCAGATGGGCATACAGGTCCACGGGGAGGGACATACCGAGAAGGGCATCGGCCTGAATGGAATAGGCGACGTCGGCCTTGACCTGGGTGGCAAGTATGGGATGGGCATCAATACCCACGGGAACAGCATCCGGCTGGACGAGGGCACGAGCATCGAGCTTGACGGCAAGGGCCAGGTAAGGATGCGCTATCTCAACGGCCGCATCGAGTTCCTCAACGGCGATAAGGTCATCGCACACATTGATGCTTCAGGTGAAGACCACCGGCTGTAATCCGGGGTTACGCATTACGCATTACGCATTACGGAGGTTTGCATGCCTGTTTTCAAATCCGGCAAGGGCCTCGCGCCTAATTGGTGCGAGCTGGAATACTTCGAGATCGTGGAGATTAAGCCCGGGCAGTCTCGCGTCTTCGAGCGAATCGGTCAGAAGGAAAAGCTGATCGTCGGCTCAGGCAAATGTTGCATGGCGATTGGGGATCAGGTCGTCGCAGCCGAGCGGGGCGCGAACCTCGACCTCTCAGCGCCAGGGGAGCAGTTCAAGGTGCTGGATGTCTCGGAGGATGCGACCCTCATCCGCATGGGCGGCCGATGGGGCGACGAAGTCGGCGGGTCCGGCATCTTCGCAGCCTGGAAAATGGATGACCCCCGTGATTCGGGCGATCCGGTGAGCTACCTTAAGGAGACCGGCTTCGACAACCATTTCCACGATTGCGATGAGTACTGGATCGTGATCAGCGGGAGTGGAGTCGCGGTCTCCGAGGGCATGCACTATGACCTTGGCGTCGGCGATTGCCTGGCTACCAGAATGGGCGATCATCACGACCTGCCGATAGTCCATGAGACGCTGGTCGGCGTCTTTTTCGAGACGACCCTTCGAGGCCAAAAACGCCTCGGGCACCTCTGGGAGCATACCCACGGCCCGGCGAAAGGATAATCCATCGGTCAGAGTAGTCCGACACGTCCGACATGTCCGACCGGCCAAAAGGAGTGACAGATGCCATACAAAATGATCCAAGTCGGCACAGGCGGGTTCGGAGGCTGGTGGTGCAAGGTCTTCCTTCCACCTAATGTCAAAGACGGCCTGGTCGAAGTCGTCGCCGCAGTTGACATCAACCCCGAGGCATTCGTCAATGCGAGAGAGGGTCTCGGTCTTCGGGACGATCAATGCTACACCGATATCAAGAAGGCCTTCGACGAGAACAAGGCCGATTTCTGCACCGTCGTCGTGCCGCCTGCCTTCCATGAGAGCGTCGTGGATACCGCCCTCGCCCATGACATGCACATTCTCTCCGAGAAGCCGATCGCCGATACCCTGGCTGCTTCCGTGCGAATCGCAGACAAGGTCAAGCGCGCGGGCAAGAAGATGGGCGTCACCATGAGCCACCGGTTTGACCAGGACAAGACCACCCTCCGCCGGGAACTTCGGTCGGGCGCTCACGGCGCTCTCGACTACCTGATCTGCCGGTTCACGTGCGACTGCCGCCGTTATGGAAGCTGGGGCGCATTCCGCCATGAGATCCCCGATACCCTCATGGTCGAGGGTGCGGTCCACCATCTCGACATCCTGGCCGACCTCGCAGGCGCGAAGTGCGACACCATCTACGCCCAGACCTGGAATCCGGCGTGGGGCGAGTTCAAGGGCGATTCCCAGGGCCTGGTGATGATGCACTACGGTAACGGCACTCGTGGGTTCTACGAAGGCGCGAAGACGAACGCCATCACCCTCAACGGCTGGACGCATGAGTATTTCCGCGCCGAGTGCGAGAAGGCGACTCTGGAGCTGAGCCATCGCAAGCTGCTGAAGTACGCCTACAACCCCGAGCTGTCGGCAAAGACCCTCGACGAGCGCGCCGAGGAGATCCCGCTCATGGAGCAGCCGAAGTGGGGAAATGCCTGGCTGATCGAGAAGTTCGTTCGCTGGCTGGACGGCGGCGAGCCGATGGAGACCAATATCGAGGATAACCTTCAGTCTGTCGCGCTCATCTTCGCCGCCATTGAAAGCAGCAAGACCGGCCAACCGGTCAAGGTGAAGGAGTTCCTGGCCAAGGCACGAAATGCTTGATTCCAGGGCTGAAAAACATATTATCGAGACTTGAGTGAGAATCCGCCGATAATCCATTATGTAGATTGACACCCGTCGCCGCCATGCCTATACTACTTGTCACAAACCGGCGATGGATGGCGTATAAGTGTACGGAGGGGAAGAAATGAGAACGAGAGTTCTTCTCATATTGGTGGTCACGGCGCTCCTGGGGGCTTCCGCCCTGGCGGAGCTTGGTGTTCTGGATAGCAAGTCCGGAATCATCCGCGTCGCCGAAGTGTCTCTGGGGACGGCATCCAACGGGAGCGCGAGCGAGTTTCAATGCAACATGCCCGGCAACGGCATTAGCTGGCGAATAAGCGAAGGTGCGAGCAGCGTCCAGTTCGTCATTCACTACAGTTTCATCAATCGGCGCTCTTCATCTCAGAGGTTCGCGGTCGGCTACAAAGTATGGAAGCAGAGCGGCAGCTCGTGGATCCTGGTGGCGGACAGCGAGCGGGCGGTGGACAGGGCCGTCGGCGCGAACGACAGCAACTCCGGCGACCGCAGCGTCCCACGCCTGAGCCTCTCCACCGGCGGCGATGTCTTCAGGGTAACGGTGTTCTATGACATCACCGGCGTCAAAAGCAACTCCACCAGCCGCATGTTCAGGGTAGATCGCTCTCTATAACATTTCCCGACACCGTCTTCTTCTCGGTCGTCGAATGATCCTCGATCGTCCCATTGAGGATGTTGTTCGTGATCGTGAAGAGGTCCGCACCCTTTTGAATCAATATCGCCGGCTTGCCGGCCACTCCGGTGAGATGGTTATCGTGAATCTGTGCCCGCTGAGCCCCTGATTTCAGATGCACCGAAGGCGCTCCATCCGTCACCTGGCAGTCGGCGATCACCAGCCGATTTCGAGGATGGGGGTTATGGCAG
>DASRZD010000630.1:0-4200 GCA_035686805.1 Armatimonadota bacterium | reverse complement strand
CTGTTCGCCCCAGGGCCGCCGCTGGGTCTTTGTACTTTGTACTCCCAGCTTTGTACTTTCGTGGCGGGGACGACGGGACTCGAACCCGCGGCCTCCTGCGTGACAGGCAGGCGCTCTAAACCAACTGAGCTACGCCCCCACGTGCCTTCGGAGTACAAAGGCTCGGAGTACCAAGTACAAAGACCAAACCGCCATCTGGTTTTCCTCTTTGTACTTGGTACTCAAGTACTTTGTACTTCTGGTGGGCGAAGAGGGACTCGAACCCCCGACATCTTCCTTGTAAGGGAAGCGCTCTCCCAACTGAGCTATTCGCCCGTCGCCTCGGATAAAACCAAAGCAGGATTGAAGTATAGCAATAACACGTCCTGCTGTCAAGCAAAAAACAGGCGTTTCCACCTGTTTTGGGCTCCGGGTACGACGTTTGAGCATTCAAGTATATCATCGGCATCCCGAAATGTCAACCTCAGCACGGATTGGATGGCTGAGTCAGTCGAAAATGGAGTGTAAACGTTTACAGCAAAAAAAATTCTGAAACAGGGAACAATATGTGGGGCTTGTCCGTATAAGCAAGTAGGACAGATTGCAAAACCCTTTTTCTCCTCTCGGAGGACCCGTTGCGAGCTGGAGTCATCATCTGAAATGGTGCCCAAGGGTGATGACGAAAGCAACCTCCCGGTGACCCCGCTGGTAAGCCAGCGGGGTTTTCTTTTCAGTGCCTCAGAAGGTAGTACAGGTTGTAGTTGCTGGCGAATACGGTCCTGGCGATCAGGATCTCCGATACCAGCGCAATTGTAAGGATGAGGCCCAGCGCGACCCATCGAAGTCTGCCGACCCTCAGCCAATCCATAATCGCCCCAAGGCCGGTCAGATACAGCATCAGGAACGGCACCAACGCTCCGAGGATCAGCCTCCCCGATGTGAAGTAAGGCAGATCCCTCGAGGGATAACGGCAGTTGTGGAAATCATATATCAGTGAGAGCCCGGCCAGGAACGCCACCGATATCCCCAGCACCAGGAAGTTCATGACACTCGCGAATCGGCTGTCCTTCCGCTTCCATGCCAACACTGCCGCCGCCACCAGAAATGCCGATGAACTCAGGAGATAGAAGACATCCGCGATCGGGGTAGCAATCCGAACCGTGTGCCATACGAGTTCTCCCCGCCAAAGACTTATCGTCACCTCGCTCCAGAAGTGTACTGCCCCGCCCGGAGTGAAGATCGGATGATGGAACACCTCAGCGAGCGGCTTGACGGTCCATCCCAGGCGCACTATCTTGGTATGGCATCCGGTGATGTCTCCCAGCACCAGTTGATTCCTGAGCAGCCATGCGCCGACCGGGATCGCGGCCGCCATGACCATAGCGATCATTCCTGGTGCGTACTTCCCGAATTCGCCCTTTCGACGCGACCTTGCCATCTTGACTACCAAAACACCGGCGAAGATCGCAAGCACCGGAAGGTAGGTGATCTTCGTGAGCAACACGGCGGCAACCGAGAGGCCCGTCAGCAGGCAGAAACCCATACCCCGGTTCTCCAGCAGATAGACGATCAGCATGTACAGCGACCACGTTCCGAGCAGTGCCGCAAGCACGTCGCTGTTCAGCCCGTAGAACACGTCCTGAGGGAATACGACCAACATTGCCGGAACGCCCAGACTGAGCCAGTTGCTAGCGGGAGATAGCTTCCTGGCGATCAGATGCGCTACCCACACCAGCGCCATGTAGATGGGGATGTTCAGGAACCTCACCCAGTAAAACAGCATCAGTCCGCGTATGCCGGCCAGCTTGCCCACGTCATACCACCCGCCGGCCATCAGATAGTATAACGGCGCCTGAGTGGAGTCATGATTGGTCATTCCAAGCATGATAGCCTTCGCCTCTTTGTATAGCTCGCTGGCGGTCACATTTGGGAACGTCCAGAAGGGCATTGCCGGCTCTGATCTGATGAAATCAAACCAGTCGGTGTAGTATTCCCGCGTGGCATACAATGGGGTCAAGGCGGCTATCTCTTCGGAGTAGTGCTCCAGACGGTTGGGAATATCCCCGGCCGCATACCTGCAGATCATGTCAAAGTGCGCCCCCTCATCCACATTGTTGAAGAATGGGAACGCAGCCGTGAAGATGAGGACCCTTATACCCGCCAGAATGCAGAGCAGTATGACCAGTCTTGTCTCGTTCAACTTCATGCTATGCCAGGATGCGCCTGCCTATAGCAAGTATATCATCTATTTGATTGCAGGACTCAAAACCGATCACTATGGAATCCACGCACTCGAGCCCCAGGACATAGCGCATGGACTTCTCCCGCTGATCGGCGATCCGTCCCTCGCCGAGGATCTTGATGCCGGTGACCGCCTTCCCGGCGTCATGTATCTTTTTCAGCACGGGAACGACTTCGTCCGGCCTGCCATCCATGAAGGGGCCCACCGGGTTTATCCGCGCCAGGCAGATGTCAACCCACGGGTTATCAGGGACGCCCTTCAGGACGTCCAGGTTGTGGATCGAGATTCCGTGCGCCCGGATGATGCCTTTCTGCTTGGCGGCTTCCAGGACTTCCACCATCTCACGCAAATCGGCGGCCCACGATGGCTCGGTGACGCAGTGGATGAACAGGATGTCAATGTAGTCCGTCCCCAACTCCCGAAGGAAGCGGTCGAGGTCCTCCTGGGCGCTCTTGCTGGTGCGATACCATATCTTCGACCCCAGGACGTACTTTTCGCGCGGGATGCGCTTCAGGGCCGAGCGGAGGTATTCATGCGTGCCGTAGTAATCGGCGGCGTCGAAGTAGTTGATCCCCTGGTCGAAGGCGTGGTTGATCATGCGGCTGAACTTGACGATCCCCAGTCTGGTCTGGTTCGACTCCCTGCCCACTCCCTTGGTGCCCGTCCCGAATCCCAGGTAAGAGGCCTTGATCCCCGTGTTCCCGAGCTTTACCTGGTCCGTGAGAGACTTGAGTTTCGGACTCGCGAATAACTTCGGTGAGCCGAGCGCCACTCCACTCGCCACCGTGCCTGCAAGGAATTGTCGTCTGGTGAGTCTAGGGCTCATGGAAGACCGTTATGCCGCCCTCGTAATATCCAGAGGCATCTCGATGCTTACTTTCGAGATATCGGACATATTGAGCTTCTCGGAAGCATCGAGGATCTCAATGCCTAGCAATTGGTCATTCGCCCCCAGATCAAGGACAATTCCGGGTTCTACCTCTTTGTTCTTGCTGAATGTGCCCTCCTTCAGCCTAATATACAGTGCGTCAGCTTTTGAATCGTAGGTGATATGCATTCTTGGATTAGCCCTCCGCCCAGATTACGGTAATCACAACATGGTGGTTTCCTTCGTTCTTGAAGACAACTTTGAGCAGGCCTGATTCATAGCGTTTGAAGGCCAAGTACCTGTCGGCATATCCCCGGTCGGCTCTGTCTGGGGACATGATCGTCTCCTTCACCATGTCCATGGTAACGTTACGGAACATCATACGCTCACGAGCATGCTCTGTCAAAATGATCGCCAGTTTAGTTAACTCCCTTCGAACCGAACCAGCGAAACAACCGCATTCCCGCCGGGCTTGAGGTTCTTGATGACGACCGAGATTCGCCCGGAGGCGGTGTCTGCGCCAGAGATGGGAATCTCGATCCACTGGCCTGACTGGAAGCCCTTGTAGCTGCCGATCAGCTTCCCCGCGACCGATATGGATTCCTCGCGCCCGCCGGCAAGGTTGTCGCCGTCAATGATATAGAGTTTCAGGATGCCTGAAGACTCCTTCGGGCATACGATATCGAATTCCAGCGAGTCGAAATCCGCCCAGCAGTGGTTGACCTGACTCGGCCAGCCCTGATAGGAATAGCCTCTCTTGAACGCGAAATCCCAGCCGTCAGCTAGATACTCGATCTCCTTGCGCGCCTGTCCGCAATTGAGTACCACCGTCTCGTTGGTATCGTGCGCCGACGGCTGCTGGAAGAAGGTCGGCCTGCGGTGGCGCGCATCACCCATGGGCGTCCACGTTGCATGCGGCTCTTGCTGATACCAGTAGGCCACGCTGGAGAACTCCAGCGGATTCTCGGGCTTGGAGAAATCGGTCCGGAAGCCCGTCTCCTGCTTACCGAAACCGACCGTCATCTTCAGCGACTTCTTGAACGAAATGCAATCGTTGACGTTGAAGCGATATGCCGCCGCGCCGTTGTAATATGGCTGATAGCCGGTATAG
>DASRZD010000629.1:0-2026 GCA_035686805.1 Armatimonadota bacterium | reverse complement strand
GCCGTGCATGCAGCCGCCGTCGAAGAGGCTGTGCGCCATGTCAATCGGGCTGTCGGCGGTGTCGCCGAAGTTGCTCATCTTGTAGTAGGTCTGCTTATCCGACCCGGAGCAATAGGACGTCCCGCCATGGAGGTGCGAGGTGATGATGAGAATATCCCTCACTCCCATATCGAACAGCCGCTCAGCACAATTCAGCCCCGCCGCCCCGCTGCCGACGATGATAGTGCCGGTTCGGATGACTGGCAGGGAGAGTTTGTCTATAGCGATGCGCTTGGTTTCTGTCACTCCCACACTCCCATACTCCCATACTCCGCCTAAAGCCGCCTGATATGAAACCCCCCGTCCACATCGAACACCTGGCCGCTCGAATACTCGAACCCGCCGGACACAATCGCCTTCACCGCCAACGCCACGTCCTCGGGGTATCCCCAGCGCTTGATGGGAAGGAGGCCTTCCTCGATCATCTTGTCGTATTTCGCCGTGACCGACTCAGTCATCGGAGTCTTGATGATCCCCGGGCGGATCTCATACACATTGATCCCGTGCTCGGCAAGTCTGTCGGCAAATAGGATCGTCACCATGCTCACGCCTGCCTTGGAGATGCAGTACTCGGCCCGCGAGGTGGACGAGGCATACGCCGAGATCGAGGAGATGTTGATGATCTTCGCCCCCTCGACCTTCTGCTCGATCATGTAGTTCGCTAGCAATTGGGTGAGGAAGAACGGGCCTTTGAGGTTGATGGCCATCAGGCGGTCATAGCTTTCCACGGTCGTTTCGAGGACATCCTTGCGCTCCTTGGGTGCTACGCCGGCATTGTTCACCAGGAGGTCCAGCCCACCGATCTGCTTGATCGCGTTGAGGAGCGCCCGGCGATCTTCCGCTCTGCTGACGTCGGTTCGGACGAACATATGCCCCTGGCCCTCGAGCTGAGAGAGGTCCGCCTTCTGAATGTCGGCGATGACCACTCTATATCCAATGCCTGCCAGGCCCTTCGCGATCGCCAGCCCAATTCCCGAAGCCGCCCCGGTAACGCACGCTATCTTCGCCATAAGCTCCTCCACTGTCATGGATTATAGCCGTGGGCGGGAGTATTGGCAAGTATCCAAGCGTGTGGGAGTGTGGGAGTATGGGGTGTGGGAGTGGAGGAATCCCTAAGACAGCCGCTCGAGGTCTTCCTGCTCTTCGGCGAGTTCGAGGCGGCCGGGAGGTGGGGCTGCCTCATTGAGTGCATCGCTTGCCCCACCAGCCCTGGACCAGTATTCGTAGTAGGGCTCGTACATCGGCGCGCCCTCATGGAACTCGGGAGCGAGGCGGATGCGCTCTTCATGTGTGATGATGCGCACCTCGCCATCGAGCACCTGAATCTCCTCGATCGGCACCAGCACGGTCCTTCCTCCGGAGCCGACCGGCCCTGAGAACGTGATCGCCGCCATCTCGACCCGCTGGACCCTGGGATTCACGTAAAGATCGTCCACGAAACCGACCTCATCGCCCTTCGGATTCACGACCGCTCGGCCTCGGATATCGGGGAAATGGACTAGGTACTCCTCCTCGTCCTCCAGGTCGCTCAGTTTTTCGAGGATTAAAGGCTCCTCGGCGCCGGGTTCTTCCATTGATACGTCGGTCATCTTCATCACCATCATGATTCTTCCCAATGCGAGGCTGTGAACAAACTGTGGCGAAAAAAATCGGCGATTGGCTATTGACATGGCGGTTTGGGCGGTGTAGGATATTGTCGCGAACTTAATACTTGCCAGGCAGGCATTTTGGGAAGCCGGTGAGAATCCGGCGCTGCCCCGCAACTGTAATCGTGGACGAGGCGCACAATAGGCCACTGTTCAATCGGATGGGAAGGCGTGTGCCGAGGATGAAGCGAGAGCCAGGAGACCGGGCCCACCTGGAACGAAAACCACTTCGCGGGAAAAGTGGCTCGGGCAATCAGTGTTCGACCCTCAACCCCTGTCCAGTGGCAGGGGTTTCGTGCTTTCAGGGCGGCTGATACCGGCCACAAAAGGAGGATCGAACG
>DASRZD010000628.1:0-2412 GCA_035686805.1 Armatimonadota bacterium | reverse complement strand
CGGACTCACGGCCGAGACCGAGTATGCGGCTCATGCGGTGGTGTGTGCGGATGACCCGTGGGGGTCAACAACCCTGCCGGCCTACACGACGCTGGCCACTCTCTCGGGCACCGGTTCTTTCCAGATCACGATCGGGAGCGGGTCCACAACAGCCTACATCGACTGGGACTACGATGGCGCGGCGCCGTGGGCCAACACGGATTCAGAAAGCTGCGCGGCTGGTTGCACGGTCGCGCTAACGAGCCCCAACAAAGGGCTGATCTATTACAGAATCCGCCGGGACGCCGGGGGAAGCATCGTCGGCGGGGTCCATCCCGTCGTTGTCAAGTAATTTGGAGGCAAAACCATGAGAAGATTCTTGACGGTATTCGTGTGCCTGGTGCTCTTTGGGCTCCCGGCACTCAGCCAGTCTTCCAATCCGGCGGACTGGCCGCGAGAAATTATCGAAGGTTTGTACGCTCTGATTGATTATCAGGTGGATCGGACCAACGTCGTGGGGCTCATTAACTTCGAGCAAGCCTGTTCGAACTGGCAGTTGAATTACAAAGCTGCGTCAGGCGGGGATGCTTATGAGGCGGTTCACCCAATCCCCGTTCCTCCGAATCGGGCAGTGCGCGGTGAAGTGCGGGTTGATCCAAGTTACGGCACCTACACGATTCCGTTTGTGGTGTTCGAGGATGAGCCCATCGCGGCGCCCTGCGAACGTCCCAGCCGGCCGGTCGCGCCCGAAGGGGCCTACGGCTTCGGCCCGCCTGTTGACGTCTCAGAGCCGTTCGGGAACCTGCTCATCCGGTGGCCTACCACCATCGCCGCCGGCAGCATTCGGCAGAACCCGGAAAACGGTAGGAACTACCGGCTCGTCGTGAAGACCTACGGCTCGTTCAAGGCGCAGTGGTGGGAGCCAGTGTCATGAACAACATCGAGAAGGTTATCGCCGACCTGAAGATCCAGGCTGGGATCACTCTGCCGCTTGAGTCGGTAATTGTCGCTGCGATAAATTACGCGACGACAAACCGCGCAACGATGAGCCAGCCAAACATCGACAGGTGGGACGATCTCGCTCTGGATCTCGCAGAGCCGATCGGTAGGGGCTTGGTCGCGCTGTTTGAAAAGCTCAACGTTCCACCTGAGACACCATGATCCAGAATCTCACCCGCCGGGAACGGCAGATGCTGGCCAACCTCGATGCAGTGTGTCTGCATCAAGTGGCCCCGCCTGTCGAATTCCTGCCCGAGGAGTATCATCCCATCAGGGAGGATCGTGTTCTCTTCGTCCTTGGCCCGGGCTGGTTCCCGCATCTCCACCGGAAGGATCTCTTCATCCGCTCGACGGAGATGATCAAGAAGCACAACCCGCTGGACAGGCTGAGCCCGACAGCGCTGTATGGCTACCGCGGGTTGGCTGCGTTCGCGGCGCCCCAACCGCTCGTCCACTTCGACGAAGAGGCCGGCTGGTTCATTGAGTGGGATTTTGACCTCGGCAATCCTGCTGCTTTGAAAGCGGCCCTCCTCCGGGAGCAGAAGCGCGATCTTTGGAGCATATTCAAGGGGATCGTGGGCGCCGTCGTCCACCTGGGCGAATACACGGCCTACCGGGCGCCTCAACTGATTGGCCGCTCGGCAGCCAAGACAAATCCGTTCGTAGTGCGGAAATGGTTGCGTCTCCAAGGGATCGACGTGCCTAAAGCCGCATAGGAGAACACCATGAAAATCCGAATCTACGTTGAATCTGTCGTCGGAAGCGTCACTGGATTCTTCGTCGGCTTCCACCCTCTGGTGCAGGCCCTCGTGGCACTGATGATCCTGGACATCCTTTCGGGCTTGCTGGCCGGTTATGTGACCCGAACCCTCGATTCCGCTGTCAGTGCGCGCGGAATGGCGAAGAAGGTGTTTGCTTTGATTCTGGTGGCCGCTGCGTATGTCGTTGCCAGCTTCGTCGGCCTCGGAATCGATCTCGGGCCGATTGTCGCCGGCTTCTACTGCGTGCATGAATTACTGAGCCTGGTCGAGAACGCCGGCCGGGCGGAACTCCCCGTCCCGAAGGCGCTGCTCGACGCCCTGGCGAAGCTGCAGCAGAAGTATCCTTAGACCGGCGTGTGCACGAGAGTTTCCGAATCTGTCCTAATTGGTCCATAATGAAACGAGGCAACACCATGAATGAAATCATCACGCTTCTGAGTGGAGACGTTCCGGCGTGGGCCATCGTGCTATTCTTTATTTTCCTCAACGCGGTACAAAAGATGCCCGAACCGAAGGACGTGCCCGAGGCGTCGCGCTGGTGGTATCAGTGGCTATTCGACGTGGCGCATCTGCCGGCCGGAAACTGGAAGCTCGTTGCGAAGGCGTGGCGACAGAGGAAGGGGTAACCATGGAAACGCCCACTTTCATCCTCGACCAGCCCGGAACCATGGAG
>DASRZD010000627.1:0-8881 GCA_035686805.1 Armatimonadota bacterium | reverse complement strand
GCTCTGGCGCCCCTTGACTGGTCAAGGCATCAGGGACACCGGGCGCATCATCCAGCGAATCCTCCGCATGGACTACAAGACCTTCATCAACTCGGCTTACATCCAGCAGGGCAGGGCGGATGAGTTTACCAAGCAGACGGTCGCAGATCGAAAGAAGATCCTCGCGGATATCCTGGATCTCAGCCGCTACGACGCCCTGGAGCAGAAGGCAAAGCAGCGCCGAAACGAGGCCGAGCAGCGGATTCGCGAACTGCAACAGGATATCAGCCGCATCGAGGCCGAGCTTGCGAACGAGGAGTCTTACCGTACCGAACTTGCCAAGTCGCAGGAAGAGCGCCAGTCCCTCGAAGCCAAAATCGCCCAGGTCGAGGCCGAGCTTCGGCGGCTTCAGGAGCGGAAGGCCGAGTTGGACGTCCAGGCCAACCGGATTAAGGAGCTTGAGAAGCAGATCGCGGGTTGGCAGGCGGAAGTCAAGAGCCTTCGTGCACAGTATTTGGAGCAGAAGAACCGGGTTAATCGGGCGAAGGAGATCATCAAAGACAAAGATCGCATCCTCGCGAGCCTGGCGAAGCTCTTGGCGGCAGTCCGCGAGCAAGTGCAGGTCCTGGATGCGCTGGATAGCCGGCGGACACAGCTCCAGGCACAGGCAGCGTCCTCCAACGAGAAGTGGACCGACCTGAAGGGCAAATACGAGCGCATGCTTCAGGTGAAAGAGGACCTCGAGAGCAAGCTGCAAATCCTCGGCGAAAGTGCGGCGTGTCCCGTCTGCAAGACCGAGCTTAGCCGCGAAAAGCATGAGACCATCGTCAAGGACTATAGATTTGAAATCGAGCGAGCGAATGTAGACATCCGTGACCTTAAGCGCGCCGGCTCGGAGGCCAAGACTACTCGCGACAATGCCCAGCAGGAGATCGCGCGCATAGAGCAGCAGCTCAAGGATGGGCTTCATATTCGCGCAAGCCTTGCCCAGGCGGAGCAGTTGCACTCCCAGGCGGTGAAGTCTTGGGGGCAGGCAGCGGAGATCGAGCCTGCAGGTGATCCCATCGCTGTGGACGAACTCCAGAAGCTCCTGATAGGCCTCAAACACGCGGAGGAAAGCCTCCCCGCCGACGAGAAGAATCTTCTCGCCGTATCTGAACTCATTCTCGCCCGCGAAAAAGCGATTCGAGAGGGTGAGGAGGCGTTGGGGAAGCTAAAGGAGACGATCCGGGAGCTCCCGACAGTAATCTCGCAGCTCTCGAAACTCACCGAATGCCTCCGGACCCTGCGCATATCCGACCGCGAGGTCACCGGCAGGATCGCCACCCTGGAGCAATCCCTTAAGCAGTGCAAGGCCCTGAGCGCCGAGCTAAAGACCAAGCGCAAGGACCTCGATCAGGCGAAGAAGGATCAGGCCGCCTATGCCGAGCTTGTCGCTGCTTTCGGGAGGAAGGGGGTTCAGGCGCTCATTATCGAGAACGCCATCCCTGAGATTCAGGAGGAGGCCAATCGCCTGCTCGCCAGAATGACGGACAACGCAATGCAAGTCAGCATCGAGACCGTCCGTGACAAGAAGACCGGGGGCATCGCCGAGACGCTCGACATCCGCATCAGCGACGACATGGGTACTCGGGCCTATGAGCTGTTCAGCGGCGGAGAGGCCTTCCGCATCAACTTCGCCCTGCGCATCGCCCTCTCAAAGCTCCTGGCTCGAAGGGCAGGGGCGCGGCTTCAGACCTTGGTCATTGATGAGGGCTTTGGCACTCAGGACGGCAAGGGCCGTGAGAAGCTGGTCGAGGCGATTAGCAGCATCCGTGATGACTTCGAGAAGATCCTGGTGATCACTCACATCGACGAGTTGAAGGACGCCTTCCCAACTCGCATCGAGATCACCAAAGACTCCCACGGCTCCCAAATCTGCGTGAACTAGGCCATTCCCTCCCCTCTGCTTGCCCGCCATAGCCTTGGCGTAGGCGGGAGGGCCAGGGTGGGGGGCATCAGCCCACCTGAGGGGGCTACCTCGTCTCCGCGAATGCCGCCCTCAACTCCGGCTCCTTTTCCGCCGTCACCAGGGCAATCACGCTGTCGCCCTGTTCGAACTTGATATCAATGTTCGGCAGGATGGCGTGCTCATCCCTCACGATGGATATGACCAGCGCATCCTCAGGAAGCGTGACCTGCCCGATCCGCTTACCCACGACCGGCGAATCCGGCCCCAGGTCAACTTCGACTATCTCGATGTTCCCCCTCTGAAGCGGCGCAAGGGGTATGACCTCACCCGTCTCGATCTGCTGCTCGATCAGGTTGAATATGATCTTCGTGCTGCTGACTGTCGCATCTATGCCCAGTGTCTGGAATATGTCCACGTTCTGCGGGTTGTTCACCCGCGCGATGGTTCGGGGCACTTTGAACTTGAGCTTTGCCATCTGGCAAACTACCAGATTGTCTTCATCATCGCCCGTCGTAGCAACAACCACGTCCGCCCGCTCCATACCGACCTCCCGCATGGTCCTGACTTCGCAAGCGTCTCCTCGCGTGACCGATTCTCCCAGATCCTGCATGAGGTAGTCTGCTCGAGCCTTGTCCTTCTCCAGCAGAAGCACTTCGTGGCCCGCATCCAGTAATGCCCTCGTCAGATAATGGCCGACCTTCCCTCCGCCCGCAACTATTATGTACATGAGTATTCTCCCCTAATCCGCTCTTTCAATCTGCAATCTGAAATCTGCAATTTGCGATTAGATGACTGCCTCTGTGTCGCTGACGGCGCAATACTCGGACACCATGCCCCATTCCTTGCCCATCAGGTAGTCTTTCATCAGTCTCGCGCCTATGACTGTGGTGCAAATTGTCTCGATTCCAAGCTCCCGATAGGCGCACGCTCTGATTGGATCATAGATCCTGGTGATGAGTTTCGGCACACTGAACCGTTCTTTTGCGATCTGAACCGACATGATATTCGTATTGTCGCCGTTTGTCACTGCCACGAAAGCATCCGCCTTTTCAATACCTGCCCTTCGCAGTACGGCATCGTCAATCCCATTGCCCAACACCGTCTTGCCAGCGAAGTCCGGCCCCAGACGGCGGAAAGCGTCGTTGTTCCGATCGATGATCGCCACTGTGTGCCCGTCCCGCGCCATGGACATAGCGAGAGTCGAGCCGATGCGGCCGCATCCTAGTATGATTACGTTCATTCTCTGCCTCCGGAGCTATTCTACACCGAAATCATGCCCTTGGTAAAGACTTGCCAACCCCCGACTCCCAGTTTTTTCCAGCATCTGGAATCTCGTTGACACGAGGGGCTTGGCATGGTATACTTTATGATGCAATCCGATCCGCGCGCTTGTAGCTCAGAGGATAGAGCGGAAGGTTGCGGACCTTTAGGTCGGGGGTTCGAATCCCTCCAAGCGCGCCAGAAAAAGTACAAAGACAGCAAGAACAAAGTACAAAGAAGGGCTTGCTCCGGTCTTAATACTTTGTACTCACATACTTTGTACTGCGAAGCCTGCCCTTGTAGCTCAGTGGATAGAGCGCCTCCGTCCTAAGGAGGGCGTCGGGGGTTCGATTCCCTCCAAGGGCGCCAATCAAACGTCACAGAACGCACTCCAGGGAGTGCGTTCTAATGTTTCGCTGTATGCATCTGTCTGCGGAGAGGTGCGGGAGCGGTTTATCCGGGCAGTCTCGAAAACTGTTGTGGCGCAAGTCACCGTGAGTTCGAATCTCACCCTCTCCGCCATTTCAAATTGTCAGATCAAGCACAGCCTCACTGGAAAATTCATAATTCTCTGCTGGGCGGTCTTCCTCGTCTACTGGTTCGTCACCGCCCTGAGCTTTTGGATCAAGGCGCGACAAGAGGAGAAGCTCATGACGAAGCATTTTCCCGAGGCGTATCCGAAGTATAGGGCGAGAGTGAAGGCGCTTATCCCGTTAGTGCTCTAGGGCCAGGAGCGACTCCACTTTCCATGTCTCGGTGAGTGTGTGGTCGCCGGCGAAGACTGAGGTGCCGACTGGAGCGAGGGTCCAGCCGACTTGTGTGCTGCCTGATATGAATCCGGGGGCGCTCTGGAACGCAAGTCCATAAGCGGAAGAGGACAAGACGCCTGCAGATCCCGTGCCGTGAACGTCGCTGGTCGTAACCCAGCATACCTTATCCATTGTTATGAAGCCTCCAGCCTCACTGGTCGGGTAAAGTTCGAGGCATCCGCCTTGATGCTGAACCGAATGGAATTGCCCGGCGTCAGCGATGCATCGGAGAAGCTAACCTCGGTCTCCATCGGCGTGCTCAATGTGAACCCATTTGCGTCGAGAGCCAGAAAGCCGACCGCATCCGGCGCGGTGATCGTCGCCGAATCACCATGACACCGCACGGCTATCATCAAGAGCGCCAGGATAAGGATTGCTTTTCATTGTTTTGAGTAAAGCACGTCGGTGAAAATCACCGGCTTCCTCCGTCACTGTCAGCGTGGCTGTCGAAACCGCTAACAATGCGACCGCCAGCAGCATTATGCGTGTACTTCTCAATGTCTTTTTCCTCCCTTCCTTGGGATAGTGACTGCATCGTGCAGGAATGCAAGGGAGAAGGTTGGGGTGACTGGGGAGGTCGAGAGTCGCATCTTCCCTGGTTGCTACCCCATCCCTGGCCGCACATCTAGAATCCCTGTTACTCGCATCGGTATTCGGGGGGCTATACCTCCAGGACAGGGAACACGGTCCAAATGTGCTTGGACCATGCAGGGAAAAGCAATCAGGACGTTGAATTGTTACTAGACGAGCGAGTAGGAGCTGTGATGACAACCAGAGACAGAAAAGCTGATCAACCGGATAAGCCCTCCGACGTATTTCCGTACCCTCTCGAATCCGTGGCGGGTACTAGAGGTCTGCTTCTTCTCGACTCTCAGTGCAGGATCAAATTCGTAGACCCGGGCTTCGGCAAGATCGCCGGCCTCTCGGCAGACGAACTCCTGGGCAAGAGCCTGCGAACGGTCGCCGGCGAGATCAAAGGTAGGTTCACCGATCCTGATGCCTTTGAGGCTGTCTATCGGAGCATGACCTCCAAAGAGACCTTCGAGAGCGTCTTCGAAATCATCCATCCGATTCATCGAGTGATACACAGATACAGCGCTCCATTGTTTACCAGGACCAACCGGTTCGTCGGGCGAATCGAGGTCTACAGCGACATCACCAAGCGCAGGAAGCTGGAGGAGAAAGTCCGCCTCGCGTACGAGGAGTTGAAGGCCACCCAGGAACAGCTTGTTCAATCGGAGAAGCTCCGAGCCATCGGCGAGATCGCGAGCGGGGTGGCGCACGACTTCAACAACACCCTCGGCATAATCCTCGGGAACATCCAGCTTCTCGTCAGGAATGCCGACGATCCGAAGGTCAAGGCGCGGCTGGAGGCCGTCCAAAACGCCGCCCTGGATGCGATCGAGACCGTCCGCCGCATCCAGGAGTTCACTCGCATCAGGCCTGAGGAGACGACCGCTTCCCTGGATTTGAACGAGCTGGCGGCCGAGATGATTGACGTCCTCCGTCCGGCATGGCAGGATGCCGCCCGCGCTCGGGGAGTTGATATCGAGGTCTCCCTCACCCCCGGGCCGAAGGTCTATGCCCTCGGCGTCGCCCCTGAGATTCGTGAGGTCCTTGCGAATGTCCTACTGAACTCCATCCAGGCCATGCCCGAGGGTGGGAAGATCGAGATCGGCACCGGCCGGTCGAAGCACTTGTCTTGGGTGAGGGTGAAGGACACCGGTATCGGGATGACCGACGATATCCTCAGCCGGATATTCGACCCCTTCTTCACCACCAGGGGCGTCGAGGGCACCGGACTCGGTATGAGCGTAGCTTACGGGATCGTTCGCCGGCACGACGGCACTATTTCGGTTGATAGCAAGCCAGGCGAGGGCACCGAGGTCACCATCTCCCTGCCGGCGACTTCCAGCAAGCCCATCAAGGCCATCGTGAAGGAAGGCGAGCCACCGAAACCCGCGAAGATCCTGGTCGTGGACGACGAGGAAGTGTTCGCCGAGACTTTCGAGGAAATGCTTTCCCAGTGCGGCCACGCGGTATGCATCGCGCGAACCGGCGAAGAGGCGATCAAGCAGTTCAAAGAGAACGACTTCGACCTCGTCTTCACCGATCTCGGCATGCCCCAGATGTCCGGCTGGCAGATAGCGAAGACCATCAAGAGCATTCAGCCGAAGACGCCGGTCGTGCTCCTGACGGGGTGGGGCGCATGGGTCACTGAGAAGGACGCCGACGGCGCGCACGTGGACATGATCCTCTCGAAGCCTGTCCGGTTCGAGGATCTGGCGTCAATCGTATCGAAGGCACTGGCGGCAAAAGCCTGACCGTCCGGTCACGCATCAGGCATCATATATTGCGGATTGGGATTGCACTTGCAGGACTATACACTAACCCGAAGACTGCTGATAGTTGACGACGAAGAGGGTATTCGCACCATGATCGGCGACCTCTTCACCGAAGACGGCTGGCAGGTTGACCAGGAGGAGGAGGGGAAGAAGGGCCTAAAGGCCGTCCTCTCCGCCGACTATGACCTCGTCATCCTGGACGTCAGCCTGCCCGGCACGAGCGGCCTGGAGATCCTCCAATCCCTCAAGGAGCAGAAGCCCGACGTCCCCGTCCTTATGATCACCGGTTACGCCTCCATGAAGAACGCCATCGAGGCCCTGAAGCTCGGCGCGTACGACTACATCACTAAGCCCTTTGACCTCCATGAAGTCCAGAAGATCGCCGAGCATGCCGTCGAGCGAACCAGGCTCATCCACGAGAACCGCTATCTGAAGGACCAGTTGTTCGAACGGTATGGATTCGACAACATCATCGGCCTCACGCCGTCCGTCCAGCAAGCCTACGTCCTCGCCACCAGGGTTGCGGACAGCAATGCCTCGGTTCTCGTACTCGGCGAAACCGGCACCGGCAAGGAATATCTCGCTCGCGCGATCCATTATCAGAGTCCGCGCGCTGATAAGCCGTTTGTCAAGGTGAGTTGCGCCGCGCTTCCGGAAACTCTACTGGAGAGCGAGCTTTTCGGCCATGAAAAGGGCTCGTTTACGGGCGCGACCGCGCGCAGGATCGGCCGATTCGAGACGGCGGATGGCGGAACGCTATTCCTGGATGAAGTTGGCGATATTCCCCAGCCGCTTCAGGTCAAACTTCTGAGAGTGCTTCAGGAAAAGAAGTTCGAGAGAGTCGGAAGCAGCGAGACGATTGCAGTTGACGTCCGCGTGATCTCGGCCACGAATCGCGATCTGAAAAAGGCGCTCGCAGAAAAGAGTTTCCGCGAGGATCTCTATTATCGCCTGAACGTCATCACCGCCCAACTCCCGCCCCTGCGCGAGCGCCGTGACGATATCCCCCGCCTGGTCGAGCATTTCATATGCAAGTATAACAAGGAAACCTCGAAATCCGTCGAGGGCATCTCCCCTGAGGCGATGGCGATGCTTCACCGATATCCCTGGCCGGGGAATATTCGCGAGCTCGAGAATTGCATCGAGCGTGCGGTGATCCTCTGTCAGCACCGAACGATCCTCCCCCAGCACGTGCTCCTCAGCGACGACGTTTCTGTGCCGATTCCTGGTCCCCACCGTCGGGACATGCGGCTCCTCAAAGAGGTCGAGAAAGAGCACATCGCCCACGTACTCGCCGGCTGCGATTTCAACCAGAGCAAGGCCGCCGCAATCCTCGGCATTGACCGCAAGACCCTCCGCAGCAAGATCCGCGAATACCAGCTTGGCACAGAAATTGCTAGCTAGTCCCTAATCCCCGCCCCAACTACCGCCGATAATCCAAAACGTATGGGAGTATGGAGGTATGGGCGTGTGAGGGTAAATCACTCCCAAACTCCCAGACTCCCACACTCTTTCGGACAACGCTCACTATCTGGAAACAAGATACGACTATGAGAATGCAGACCTCTCAGCGACAAAGTATGGGCATGGTCCCCGAGCACATCATGGGGAAGGCCGTGCTCAAAATGACCGCCATCGAGCTCCAGGAGTTCATCCAGGCCCAGTGCAGCGAGAATCCCGCGCTCACTTTGGAGGAAGCCCGTTCGTGCCCCATCTGCGGCGGCGATCTGGTAGGGGAGGTTTGCGCGAGCTGCGGCTCTCAGCCGATTCAGGAAAAGGCGGATGACGTACCGGATGAGCCTTGGACGCCCATCGAACTTGACGATTCCGCGCTCGAGCCGTTTGCGTTCGTGGCCTCGCCTCAGGCGCTGGCCGACTACCTGAAGGAGCAGATTCGCACCCAGTTCCCGGACGATATCCAGGCCGTTGCGGAATTCATCGTGGATTCGCTGGACGAGGATGGCTACCTCCGCGAGCCGTTGATCGAGCTTGCGAACCGGTTCCGCCTCAGCGTGCCTCAATTGGAGTCGGTGCTTGCGCGGGTGCAGAGTCTCGATCCTCCGGGGATTGCCGCTCGCGACCTCCAGGAATGTCTGCTCATCCAGCTCAGGCGGCTCTCTGGGGAAATGGTCAATGGTCAATGGTCAATGGTCAATGAGGACTCCAGCCGTCTGCCATCAACCATGGACCCTGGACCCTCGACCATTCCGCTTGCCGAAGCTCTGCTTCGGGACTGTTGGGAGGGTGTCTGCCATATGAGGCTGGACAAGGTCGCCGAGCGACTGGATACCTCGCGAGAGGCTGTTCAGTCGGCCCTCAGGTTCATCCGCGAGGAGCTGAATCCGCATCCCGCCAGCCTTTTTCGCGACCCGTGGGAGCGTCTTGCTCCTCGGCGAGTTTCCAGGCAAAGCCCGGACATCGAGGTCAGGCTCACGGATGATGGACTTGTGGC
The DNA here is from genome assembly GCA_035686805.1 of Armatimonadota bacterium. Lineage (GTDB taxonomy): Bacteria > Armatimonadota > UBA5829 > DTJY01 > DTJY01 > DASRZD01. The sequence goes on along the minus strand of DASRZD010000627.1, from coordinate 85 downwards.
GAGCGTCGTTGATCCGGCCGCGGGTCAAGTGACCATGGATCACATCTACGCCTCCCTGTACGAGCAGATCTCCGCCATCAGCCAT
>DASRZD010000626.1:0-20232 GCA_035686805.1 Armatimonadota bacterium | reverse complement strand
CCCGAGTTTGCGGAAGCGATCCAGGAGGTTTCGGAGAAACTGGAGATAAGCGCAGGTGAACGCAGATGAGCGGACATGGAGAAAAACTGAGCAGGAAGCAAGAGCAGGCAATAGCGGCCCTGCTGTCACAACCAAGCATTGCTGAGGCAGCAAAATCCACGGGGATAGCGGAAAGCACGATCCGCCGATGGCTGAAGGAGGGAGCTTTCGTTGAGGCATACCGGATAGCTCGTAGGCAGGTTGTGGCTGTTGCACTTAACAGCTTGGGACAAGCTTGCGAGGCGGCAGTCAGGACACTTCGGGAGATCATGGAAGACGCCAAAGCCCCTGCCTCAAGTCGTGTTGCCTCTGCAAAGGCTATTCTGGAGACAGTGCATAGGGCATGTGAACAGGAAGACATCGTGCAGAGGGTTGCCCAACTGGAAGCAATCATCAATGGAGCTTAGAGGTGAGAACTCAGTCGCTTGATGGGAAGCTAAGCCAACTTGAAGACGCTGTGGCGCAAAGAGCGCATAGGGAATACAAGCGGTATGTGGAAGAGTGGCGAAACTCCACACGTGTTCCTCTGGATAAACATGTGCCGGACAGGAATCTCAATGGACGCATTAAAGATAGGATAGACGAGATCATCTGGCCTAACAGCAAAGCGCCGTCCAAGTGGCAGAACGCCGGAGTTAGGCATAGGTTTGGAGCAGATGACAGGCTGAGCCGAAGAGAGATCGGAACGGCATTATACTTCGCCAGATGCACGAGGAAGGATATCTCGGAGTTCAACAATGTCCTTTCTTCGGCACTGCACCAGGCGCTGGAGGAGCTGCTCGAAGACGGCAGCCTTCGGGGCATGATAGAGCAGGAATGCCGGTCCTCGCTCGATACTCTACTAAACCGAACTAGGCCCGAACAGGCGAAAGCGGGGCAATGAGAAAGGTGTTACACAAGTGACATGGGAAATGCGAGGCGGTTGCGGACCGTATTACACCCGGTCAAGACGTGTAAACGGTCGGATTATCCGAGAATATGTGGGCAAGGGTTATATGGGGGAGCTTGCCTCAGCCATGGATGAGATAGACAGGACCGAACAGCAAGCCAAAGCCGAGGCTCTGAGAACTCAGATAGGGCAACTTGATCGGATCGAGGAAATGGTGGAAGCCGTTTACTCGACGGCAGACGAGATCACAGTCTCGTCTTTGGAGTCGGCGGGTTATCATAGGCATCACCGAGGCGAGTGGAGAAAGCGGCGAAGGATGGAGGCAGAACATGGCAAGCAGGAAAGCTGAAAACGCCAAAGAAGAAGATCCCAGGAAGCGAATGGAAGCTCTCATCAAGCGGGCCGAAAAGGGTGATGAGAAAGCGATGGCCGAACTGCGTCCTTTCTTGAAAGATATGCCTGCGACACTCGATTACTATGGAGAGTTGGCTGAGCACGCCCAACGGTCACTCATCAATAACATGTCTGCTGACAATCTGCTTTTTCGAGAGGGTGTTCAGCACAGGCTTGACGATATGCGGGTTCAACTGAGTGGGATGTCCCCTACTCCACTGGAGAACCTTCTGATAGAGAGAATACTGACATGCTGGTTGGAGACCCAGTACTATGACGCACTGCATGCTCAAAACATGAAGGAGGCCAGCGTGAAGACGGGCGAGTACCTTCAGCGCAGGCAAGACAGAGCACACAGACGGTTTCTATCGGCTGTGAAGACGCTTGCGGTGATACGGCGCTTGCAGTTGCCGGTCGTTCAGGTGAATATCGGCGAAAAGCAAGTGAATGTGGCCGGCAGTCCTGATCTGATCCAGAGTTCAACGAGAGGATTGCCTCCGCCTGAAAAAATGCTTGACACCAGAGTAGCGTAGTGGTATAATACCACTTGGAGGTAAACGACGATGCCAAACATGACCCTTCGACTATCTGAGGAATTGCACGACAAGCTGAGATGGCTTGCGTTCAAGGAGCGGCGAAGCCAGCACGAGATCATCATGGAATTGCTGGAAAAGGCACTTGCCAGAGTCGAAGTCCCAGAGGAGGCAAAGAAATGAGCCAGTTGCTTGATGACGTGCTGTCGAAAGGCAATAATAAAACTCCCCTGGCTGAAGAGAAGCAGATCAAGGCTTTTGCATGGGCGCGGGTTTCGACCGATATGCAGGAGGAGAAGGGCCTCAGTCTTCCTGAGCAGTTGCGGGAGATCAGAGCATACGCCGAGAAGAACGGCATCGAGATAGTGGCGGAGTTCTCCGAAGCTGCGAGCGCATTCCAGAAGAAGAGTCTGCGAGTCGAGTTCCAGCGAATGCTTGAGAAGGCTGCTGCAGACAAGGACGTAACTGCAATAATCGTGCATGACCTGTCCAGATTCGGCAGGGATAGCCTGGAGGCTCAGATCAACCGAAGGGACCTGAGCAATGCCGGAGTCAGGGTGATCTCCATGAACGACCCTAATGTAGACCCGGAATCGGTTGCCGGAGTTTACATGGAGCATATCCTCCTTGCCAAGAATGAGGCATACAGCCGAGAGATCGCCTTCCACACGAAGAAGGGCTGCCGAGCGAATATTCAGACTCGCGACGCCGAGACCGGCTGGTGCTATAAGAACGGCGGACAGCCCTTGTGGGGATATAAGTCCGTGCGCCTAGAACGCGGCCAAATCAAGAAGGGCAGACCGCTCATCAAGTCAGTCTGGGCGCTGGACGACACTATTGTCGCAGGGAAGCCCGTTCATGAGTGGGCGAGGCATTGCCTGATCGAATTGGCGGCAGAAGGAGCTACGCTCGATGAGTTGCGGGATTTCTGCAATTCGAAGGAGATACCTGCTCCTCGTCAGCAGTATTGGGGCTCAACTACTTGGTACGGTCTACTGAATCCAAACTCACTTCTTCAGTACGCAGGATACGGAGTGTGGAACGTCCGAGGGAAGAAACAGCGCTGGAATCCGCCTTCAGAATGGGTGATTGTTCCAGACGCACAGCCTGCGCTCATTTCCGAGGAAGAGGCCAGGTTGATTATCGAGCTTCGGAAGAACCGTGGGCCGGTGCGCCCGAAAGAATCAGGTGCGATGGCAAGGAGTAAAGGCAGTCGGTATCTTCTTTCAGGCGGACTCTTCAAGTGCGAGCGGTGCGGCTCGAACATGGCCGGTTTCACGAGCACAAATGGCAAGGGCCGCAAGGGCGACTACTACGTTTGCGGCAGTGCGCAGTACCGCCGTTCGCTCGGTTGCGGTCCTGGAGTATACGTTGACAAGCAAGTGATCGAGGAGGCCGTGTTTGGCGGTATCTTCGATAGGTTCGGGGAGTGGACAGACCCGGAGAGGTTTACCCGCAAGGTCAACGAGACTCTGCGGCAGATGCAGAGGGAGTGCGTTGGTGATACTATTGATCTCAGTCGCCAGATCGCAGAACTGGATGCCAAGATAGACAACGTGCGAAGAGCGATTGAGGAGGGTCTGCAGGACGTTGGATGGGCGAATACCAGACTGAATGAGCTTACGACTAGCAGAGAGGAACTGGTGGCGAGACAGGCGCGTGCACACCAGGTTACGGCGATCCCTGAACTCGACGTGAATGTCGTGAGGGAGTACCAGAGGCGCTTCCCGGAGGTTCTGAAACAGGGAACAACGAAGGAGTGTCGGCAGTTGGTCAGATGCTTCGTGGACAGTATCGGGCTGAAACCGGCCAGTGACATCCAGCCTCAAGAACAAAACGAGCCGGTCGCCCATGAAATCACGATCAATTTCAAGGCGATGCCGGCTCAGTTTGTTAAAGGTCTGGGAGCGGGGGTTGGATTTGAACCAACGACCTTCGGGTTATGAGCCCGACGAGCTACCAGGCTGCTCCACCCCGCAGCGACATTGCATTATACCACAGTCCGAAAGAGTTGTAAAGTGTGTGGGGGTGTGGGAGTGGAAAAGGCCGGGATCACCAGGATGCCCGGCCTTCGGTTGCTCGGTGTCTAGTCTAAGTCGTATTGGATAAGTAGCCGAGTTTTCTCATCCTGCACTACCAGCCGGATGGAGTCCCCGGATTTCAGGTCCTTCGTGATCTCGTTGAAGTCGGCGACGGACTTCAACGGGGTGTTGTTCACCTTGGTGATGACTTGGCCGGGCCGGATGCCTGATTGCATGGCGGTGCCGCCGGGCGCGACCTCCGTGACTACGACGCCGGTTGCATTGTCCGCCAGCTTGTACTTATCGGAAAGCTCGGGAGTGATATTCGAGACGGAGAATCCGAGCTTGTCACCAGATTGCTTGGCATTTTCCACGTCAGCGAGTCCAGGGGCTTCGCCCACCGCGACCTTCAGAGTCTTGCGAGCTTTGTCTCTTATGACTATGATAGTCGTCTGCTTGCCGGGAGCAGTGCCCGTGACCGCCTCGACCAGGTCGTCTGCGCCGGATATAGGCTTGCCGTCGAACTCAACAATGACATCCTCGACTTGAACCCCTGCCTTGTCGGCTGCCTTGCCGACATCAATTGACTTCACGAGCGCACCTTTGTCAGTACCGTAGAGATCCGCTTCCGTAGGATTGAGGTTGTCAATGCCGACTCCCAATTGCCCGCGAGTCACTTTGCCCGAGGAGATCAACTGGTCCAGCGCGAACTTCGCCGCGTTCACGGGTATGGAGAAGCCGATGCCGATATTGCCGGCGCCGATCGTGCTTTCGATGAGGGTGTTGATACCTATAAGCTCGCCATCAATGTTGATGAGCGGGCCGCCGCTGTTGCCCGGATTGATGGACGCGTCGGTCTGAATGAGATTGCTGTAATACCTCTCAATTCCCTCGTCAGCAATGCGGCGATTCCGGCCGGTGGCGCTCACGACGCCGACGGTCACGGTCTGATCGAGGCCAAACGGGCTGCCGATAGCAATGGCCCACTGGCCGGGCTTGACCTTACTGGAATCACCGAGTTTGATTGCGGGAAGGCCCTTTGCGTCTATCTTCACGAGCGCCAGGTCGCCTCGCGGGTCGCGAGAGACCGTGCCCTCGAACTCACGGCCGTCTTTGAGATGAACGGTGACTTTGTCCGCTCCACCGACTACGTGGTCATTCGTGAGTATGTAGCCGTCGCTCTTCACTATGACACCCGAGCCGTAGCTGGATTGCTGCTGCTTCTGAGGCGTTCCCTGCCTGGGGATCTGGAATGGGAATTGCCGGAAGAACGGATCATCAGGAAGCTGCGGCATCTGGCCGACCTCCACGGTTCGTTTGCTGGTGATGCTAACGACCGATGGGAGAGCCTCATTTACGAGGGATGTGAAAGCGTCCTGAAGTTCATATAGTGCCGCACGCTTGGACGTATCGGGCTGGGCAGCCGGCTTCTGAGCAAAAGCGGCCAGCGGCGCCAACAAAAGGCTCAGGACTATGATGGCGACCAGAGCCTTGCGAACCGAGGGGAGAGTGGAACTATTCACCTTTTATCTGTCTCCTTCAAGAGCAAGTATAGGACACGAAACCCGTAAGTTTTGTACGACAATGGATTTGACGAGGTTCCAGGCTCGAAGTTCAAAGTTGCCCAAATTCGATCGGCAACGGGAACCCCGCCTGTCACAACGGCGACGCGTAGCCGGCAAGCAACATACCTGGTCCCGCCGTCAAGTCAGTGGGCTCGCTAGGCTTCTCCGACAAATCCCAAGGCCTCGCAGTCGGATGGAACTTTGGGACATTGAAGGATGCCGCTTCAACCATGGAGGTCGCCGGCAGAAGCTGCACCGAATTGGTCTCCACCATGCCGTTGACCGCCACTGCGGGGGACATAGGGATAGCCGTGTAGCTGGGAGTGATCTGGCTTGAGCGGACCATGAGAAGCGCTGTGAGCACGGCCATGCCGACTGCGGCGAACCTCATCTTCGCGGGGAAGAAGTTGAACCTCCTGCCAAGAGACGCCAGAAACTGCCCATGAGGCGTATGGGAAACCTGGTCCAGGCGCTGAAAAATGCGGATGGGCAAATCTGCAACCGGACGTCTGGGCTGAAGCGTGCCAAAGGCTCTCTTGATCCTCAACAGGGCCTCGAACTCCCGGTTGCATTCCGAGCACTGGTTCAGGTGCTGACGGACGGCCAGCATCTCTACTCCGGGAATCTCGCTGTCCACGTAGGCTGACATAAGACTCTGAACTTTGTGGCAATTCATCGCTTTTCCCTCCGCGACTGATCACTCGAAATACGGTCTGAGCTTCTCCCTCAGCAGTTTCCTACCCCTGTGAAGTCTGGACCGAACCGTTCCGATGGAGCAGCCCATGGTTTCGCTTATCTCCTCGTAGGAGAGGCCCTCGATATCCGAGAGGACCACGGTCATCCGGAAATCAGGAGAGAGCGTGTTCAGGGCGGCCTGCATCTCGGAATCCAACTCACTGGAAAGCGTGAGGGCCTCCGGGCCATCGGAATTGTCCGGCAATTCCAGGGTAGCCTCACCTTCCTGCTGCTGAATAGGCTCATCGAGAGAACGGATATAGGCCTTGGGACGGCGGCGCAGCCAATCCACGTGGATATTCGACATGATCCGATAGAGCCAGTTGTCGAAGGGCATATTCCGCTTGTAATAGCTAAAGAAGCGGAATGCCTTGACAAAAGTATCCTGAGTCAGGTCGTCCGCATCCGCATGGTTACCGGTCATGCGGTATGCAACATTGTAGATCTGCTTGTGATACCTGTTGACGAGCTCGTCGAAGAGCTTACGGTCCTCTGTTTCCTTCGCAACAGATATCGTGTCGCTGAGCTCCGCCATTTTCCTTCTCCCACGATACTTAATACGGCCCTTGCTTCCGAATAGTTCCGGTCAGAGTCTAAGGTAATTATACCTGAAAATTGGTGAAAGGTCAACTGGGATTTGCGCACACTGGCTTTGCATGCGGCCGCGCCAACCATTCGGATTGAGCTGAAAACCTTTCTCTACCACTGAGCGACACGAGACACGTCAAGTCTACCTAATCGCTTGCAGCGGACAGTTCAGCCGCTAATCCAGGGCAACCAAACCGCACTCACAACAGCAGTCACTAATTGTTCGCCAACTTTTACCGCACTGTTCATTGACAATGATGACAGTCTGTCATATTCTAACCGTTAGATGTGTGTTGGCTAGGTTGTAAAGAGCTTTGCCGAGCGAGATATGCGACTGACCAATAACATTTGTCACTATCTGCTATTCGTCCCCCTGGTTGCCCTATTGGGCATCCAAGGGCGGTGTGCCGCGTTTCTTTTCGTTCATGCCTGCAAATTGGCCGTTTCTGCCAGAGGAGTTTCTGCCAGAGGATAAGATAGTCAAGATCCCTATTTCAGTTACCCGCGAGCCTTCGAAATAAGGATATGCTCAACACGCAGAGCCTATTGTGTTCCGGACCAAGAAGTCACTCAATGCAGAGAATCAATCGCTGGTATCTTACCGTTCTGCTGCTGGTCATCTCTTCCCATGCCCTTGCCGGGGAGTTTCGTGGGATATGGGTTGATTCCTGGGGAGCAGGGTTCAAGACTCCTGACGAGACTGTTCATCTAGTTGACTTCGCCAAGAATCAGGGATTCACCGATATCTTTGTCCAGGTACGCAAGCGAGGTGACGCTTGCTATACGTCCTCCATTGAGCCAATAGACCCAAAGGTCGCAGCTGATTACGATCCCCTGGCCGACGTCACAGAGAAAGTCCATGCTCGCGGGATAGGGGTTCATGCCTGGGTCATGCTCTATGATGCTTGGACGGACTCAAAGTGGGTGAAGTTGGATTCAGCACATGTCTACGCCAGGCATCCTGATTGGATAACCCAGGATTCCAAGGGCGTCAAGACTTATGTGAACGGGCGCATGTATCTCGATCCGGGGCTTCCGGAGGTCAGAGAATACCTGAGGCAAGTTGTGACAGACATCGCCACTAGATACCGCGTGGATGGCATTCACCTTGACGGACTGAGGTACCCGGACGCCTCCTTCGGCTACAACCCGAAGAGTGTGGTGCTGTTCAACGAAGAGTACAGAAGAGACGCCATGCCTGCTTCAGATGATCCCGATTGGTGCAACTGGCGCAGGCAGCAGGTAACGCAGCTGGCTCTAGATCTTACCTCGGCCGTCCGCCAGGCTAGACCGTCAATCAAAGTGTCGCTCGCCGCTTACTGGAACCAGCAGGAGGCCCGAGATCGCTTCTTCCAAGACTGGCCGGCATGGGCTAAGGCGGGCTATTTCGACTTCATCGTGCCCATGGTATTCGTCCCCAAGAGTGTGCCTGAGTTCATCAAGATGGTTGACGATGAACTGGCTGCCGGGGGAGGCACGCCAATCTACATTGGCCAGGGGACGTGGAGGTTCCCGCCTGAGGCCACCAAGCGCCACCTGCGCGTCATCCGTGGCAAGGGCGCCCCCGGCTTCGTGCTCTTTGACTATACTGCGCTCTCCACCCCAGGTCCGGATGGCAAGTGCCTTGCCGACGGCCTGACGCTCACCCCATAATCCGAACGGTTTGACCTTGCCGCCTCGGATGACTATAATCAATGTATCATGGAGACGACCTCCAATGCGCCGTTCTTGTCTATAGTCATCCCCGCTTACAATGAGGAGAACAGGATTGCCGAGTCGCTAAAGGTTATATGCCACTACCTGGCCGGGATGCCCTACACTTATGAGATCCTGGTCGTGGATGACGGGAGCACCGACAAGACGCGCGAGATGTGTGAGGCATTCGCCGCAAATGAGCCCTCGTTGAGGGTGGTCCATTATCCCGTGAATCAGGGGAAGGGCTTCGCCGTTCGGACCGGCGTGCTGGAGGCGGCGGGAGAGAACCTGCTTCTGTGCGATGCCGATCTAGCGACTCCGATCGAGGAACTCGAGGCATTCTGGGACTATCGCAAGGAAGGATTTGACATAGTCATCGCATCCAGGCCGCTCAAAGAGTCTCATCTCGTGAAGCATCAGCCATTCTACCGGGAATGGGCCGGGCGAGCATTCAACCATGCCGTACAGGCACTCGCCGTTCGGGGGATCCATGATACTCAATGCGGGTTCAAGCTTCTCAGTCGGGATGCGGCGAGGCGGGTTTTCTCGATCTGCTTCCTTAATGGTTTCGGCTTCGATATCGAGGTGCTTCATCTGGCTCAGCGGATGGGATTCGCGATAAAGGAAGCGCCGGTACACTGGTATCACAGACCGGGGTCGAAGGTGCACCTGCTGAAAGACGGCCTGCGCATGCTTGCCGACATTTTCCGAATACGGGTGGGCCATCGCCGTCTGCAAGGCATATCGAAATGAGAGCGGACGAGTTTGACAAAATGCGTGCCCTGGAGGGCAGCCATTGGTGGTTTCGAGGCCGGCGCTATCTGCTTCAAAGACTGGTACGCAAGCTGGGCCTCCAAAACGCCCTCATCCTGGATGCCGGCTGTGGGACGGGATTTGCGAGCAGGGAGCTCGCCGCAGCCGGGAAGGTAACCAGCCTGGACGCCACGGAAGCCGCCCTGGGCCCTGACTTCAAAGGTGACACCTGCATTGCGGACATCCGGAAAACGCCATTCCCCGACGGCACGTTCCACCTCATTGTCGCCATGGACTTGCTGGAGCACCTGGAAGACGACCGCCCGGCGTTGGAGGAGATGTACCGAATCTGCAAGCCAGGAGGAACCCTATTTGTGACAGTGCCTGCATTTCAGAGCATCTTCAGCAGCCATGACAAGGCGCTGGGGCATTATCGGCGATACTCGGCGGCGGATCTGAGGAGATCAGTGGGCGCGTGCGGGTTCGAGATACGAAGGCTGTCCTACATCGTGACCGCCGTCTTTCCGATTGCGGCTGTCTATCGAGCTGTCCGCCGGAAAAGGGCATCGGAGGATTGCGGCGCCACGGACCTGTTCCCCGTGCCTGAGCCGTTCAACGCTTTCCTGAGCCTTCTCATACTATTGGAGTCATGGCTCGTATGGCATATCAGGCTGCCATTCGGGCTTACGGCCTTCGTCCTCGCAGTGAAGCCTCACTCGGAGGCGGCATCATGATGTGGGCATTGGCTGGTGCAGGAGTCATAGTGCTTTTTGTGGCGGTTTATGCCTTGCTTGTCGAGCCCTTCAAGGTCGGGCTGACGAAGGTCGAGATCCCCATCCCGGGGCTGCCCAAGGAATTGGACGGCCTGACTATCTGCCACCTATCCGATACTCATACCTCACGCTATGGGAAACTCGAGGATAAGATCTACGATATGCTGCTGCAATTGCGCGCGGATATCTGCGTGATCACGGGTGACCTGTTCGATTCTATGGCAGGCATTCAGGCTCTGGACCAGGTGCTGGAGGGCATCGATCCTCCCCTGGGAGTGTACGCGGTCCTTGGAAACGGGGATCACAGCACGAGCCTCCTGACTCCCGGTGAGATCATCAGACGGTTATCGGAAACCAGGATAAACCTGCTGGTCAACAGCCATCAGACGGTGAATGTCCGCAATCATAATCTTCGGATAATCGGAGTCGATGACCCTTTCAAGGGCATGGATCACTTCGGCCGGGCCACGGCGGGTCTGTCGAAGAACGGCTTCCGGCTGCTATTGGCCCATTCGCCGGACATTCTCTCGGAAGTTGATGGCGGTCACGTGGACCTCGTTCTGGCCGGACATACTCATGGCGGGCAAGTGAAACTGCCCATCCTGGGGGCGATCTGGCTCCACTCCAATCGGAAGATCCCCGTCTGCAACGGGTATTTTGACTCCAAGAGGCTCTCGAAACTGCTTAAGCGGGATATGGCAGGCATACGCATGTACGTGAGCCGAGGGCTCGGGGCAAGTGGGATTACCGCGCGATTCGCCTGTCCGCCGGAGATAGCGCTCATCACCCTGAGAACGAAGTTTGAACCCGGCCCAAATGTGGTATGAAAAAAACTGTAATTGGGGTATTGACAGAATAGTAGAAAAGTGGGATGATGGAGTAGATAGGAAGCGAACGTTTTCTATCGGCCGGTTTCCTAATCAAAGCGGAGGTGTTGTTCTCCAAAAACTGTATACGGCGGAAAGGCAGGTGAGGCCGATGCACGAGAGGCGACGGGTGGACCTGATCTTTCCTCGGAGCGGACAGGTATTACCCATCTGGGTACCGGTTGTAATGGTGCGATGGGTGGTCGAACGCAATATTCAAGTATTATCATCGTTATTCGACATGGACGCTCTGAGAACGAGCCAGTTGGATTATCTGAAAGGGTTGCATCCTAAACCATCATAAAGTGAAAGAGACCTCCGCAAAGCGAGCCGGGAATTTCTCCCGGCTCGCTTTTTTCTTCATAAATTCGAAATCCGAAATCCGAAGCACGAAACAAATCCCAAACTGCAAACTCCAAATGCTCCGAACCCTCGGGCCGTTGTTTGATATTTGACATTTCGGTCATTTGTGCTTGTTTCGAATTTCGATATTCGAGCTTCGAATTTGCCTTTCGGTCACCTAGTCATAAGTATATGTCGCCGCCCCGGCGCCGGCAAGCTGATGTCCTAAATGTCCTAAAGAATCCAGGCAAACACCGACGCTCCTGCAAACGCAAGCAATAAGAAGACCGCGCCCACTCTTGCCAGTCTACTGGCCCCTGCGGTGAGTAATGCTGCCAGTGAACCCATGAGCCCAACAGGAGCAAGGAACCTGACGGCTATTACTGAACCATGGCTGGCAACCACAAAATGACCAGTGTGCAATGCAACCGCACCATCGAGGATGAACATGACAATCCCGCAAAGACAGTAATATACGACGAGCAGCTTTACTCTGTACCCTGCGCGAGAGGCGGCGTCTACTTGTCTGGAATCGGTCTGATTGGTGTTGGTGTCCATTGATTTCCGTCCCGTCTGTAGATAGGCCCTGTACTGCCGCACCTATATCCGTATGTCTGGTTGCCCACAACCGTCGTAGTCCAAGCGCCATCGTCTTTGCACACACATTCTTCGGCTAGCCGGCCGGCGATTATTCCAGGCTCGGCTCGCTGCATATTTCTAAACGCCATGTAGCCAGCCCTGCAGATCCAACCCGTGAAGTATGCTCCTCCCAAACACAGGCTGATCTTAGGGATATACCTACATGCGTTGCACACCCAGTCCTTCGCATCCTCCCCACTTGGATCGATGAGCGTCTGAGGCCTGTCTTCAGCATAGGAGTAGAAATTCCACTTGCCTGCCCGCAACCCATCCCTCTGCCCGAACCGCCCAGTCCCCGGATCATAGAACCTCACTCCGAGGTGGAGGAGGGGGAGATTGGAGTCCTGCCAGTGCGTGTAGTACCCGAGCCGGCCGACGTATTGATAGGGCTGGCTGATGCTATTCGGGTCGTGAGTGAGCAGATTTCCCCATGCATCGTAAGTATAGCTATCCGTGATGTGCCCGGTCTCATCCGTGAGCATCCGAGTGCTTCCCAGGGCATCGAAGTGATAGTAGTACGGATAGCTTTCGACCAACATGGCGATGAGCGACCCATCCGGTTCTCGGACGTAGGTATTATCATACTGCGAACCGGTTTCTTTGATCACCGCCGGGATGCCGGCCGTGATGTCGTACATATATTCCCAAGTGCCGCCAGTGGAGCTCGTGAACGAGACTCGGTTGCTATCAGCATCCCAGGTCATCTCTGATGGGTCCTGGACGCCTGCATGCGTCACGCTCTCCAGCAGATTCGCCGGCGTATAGGCGAACGTCTTCTGTACCGTCCCCCCGCTGCTCTTCTGCTGGTAAAGGCTGCCGGTATCCAGGTAAGTATACGTATGATTCGGCGACACGGTCAACTCATCGGCGGCGTTGTAGGTATGCGTAATCGGATACCGATTCCCTACCCAGTCATAAGTATACGTCGTCGCCCCTGCTTCGATAAGCCGACTGTTCGCATCGTCGGCATGGGACGTATGGGACATGTGGGACGAATAGGACATATCAATAAGCGTGCGATTGCCCGCCGTGCATTATCACAAGTATACGCCGTTTTGCCGGGGTGTCAAGCCCACGAGCCAGGGACGATGAACGATGAACAACATATTGGTTCATTTGACAAACCCCTCGGTTCGTCCGTATAATCGGGGAAGTCTTGTTAAGGAAGGACACTATGAGAAGACCGCTTTGGACATTGCTAGTTGTGCTGCTTGCCATCCCGACATTATCGCGCGCCCAGTATGGTGGGGATGAGGGATTCCCCAAGCTCCAGATTCGGGGCGGAGTTCATCAGCCATCAGGGTCCAGGGCCAGGGATCAGTCGTCATTGTGGCCCGAACTCGGGATAGACTACGTGCTCAGCTTCGATGAAAACGAGCATCCGACGGACGTTGTATCCGTCGCATATACGGCTTCCAGCAAGAACCTTATGGATGCGACGCTGACCGGCCTGGAGTACATGCGGTATTGGAGCGGGGCTTCGGAGGGAACCAGAGGGTTCTACTACGGCGCGGGGACCGGTGTGTTCCTTGAGAAGGTCAAGGTGGACGAGGCATTTCCAAGCCCTGGGGTAGACGAATCAGGAGTCAAGCCGGGGTTGACCTTAGTGGGCGGGTACAGTTTCGGCGACTATTGGTTTGCAGAGGTTCGCTACATAAAGCTGGAGGAATTGGCCCCGGATGTTGATATCAGCGGGCTTTCGTTTTTCATAGGAGCGAGGCGCCTCCTATAGGTGACAAGGAGCAGTCATGCCTAAGTTAAGCGGGATGAAGCTATTCTCGGGTACCGGCAACCCGGCGCTGTCGGCGGAGATCACCGAGCAACTGGACCTGGAACTGGGCCTTCTCAGAATCTCAAGATTTGCAGACGGCGAAACGTATGTGAAGTTCGATGAGAGCGTCCGTGGAGTGGACGCCTTCATCATACAGCCGACATGCCCGCCGGTGGACACCAATCTGGTCGAGCTTCTGATCCTCATTGATGCCCTTCGGAGAGCGTCGGCCGACCGGATCACCGCAGTCATCCCATACTACGGCTATGCTCGGCAGGAGAAGAAGGACGCGCCAAGGGAGCCGATTACCGCGAAGCTCATCGCCGACATACTGGCCGCCTCAGGAGCGGATCGCGTGATCACGATGGACCTGCACGCCGATGCTATACAGGGATTCTTCAACATACCTGTGGATCACCTGACCGCCATAAGCATGTTTACCAAGTATTTCCAGGACAAAGGGCTGGAGAATATCGTCGTAGTATCCCCGGACGAAGGCAGGGTCAAGAAGGTTCGGAAAGTAGTCACACGTCTGAACGCCCCTCTTGCGGTGGGGTATAAGCATCATCCGGGGCACGGGGTCTCAGAGGTCACTCACCTGGCAGGCGACGTATCCGGGAAGACGCCGATCATCATAGAGGACATCATCTCGACCGGCGGGAGCATCATGGAGTGCGTGGACGCCCTGCTGAAGCATGGGTGCAAGCCGGAGATCTACGTTGCGGCGACCCATGGGGTCCTTGCTGGGCCGGCATGCGACAGGCTAAACCGCAAGGAGATCAAAGAGGTCATCGTCACGAACACAATTCCAGTGTCGGAGAAGCAACTCACCGGCAATATCAAGGTGCTATCGGTCGCGCCCCTGTTCGCCGAGGCCATTCGCCGGGTGCACGAGAACGAATCCATCAACTCGCTTTTCGACTAAAAATTCTCCATCTTCACCAAATCGTCTAGCTTGCGCCTGGGCGTGGGTCCGGGCTCCTCGGCGGCATACCCGATCGGGATCATGGAAACCGGCGTCACGTGCTGCGGGGTATTGATCGCCTTCGCGACCGCAGCCGGATCGAATGCGCCCACCCAAACCGTCGCCAATCCCAGGGCAGTCGCGGCCAACTGGCAGTAGGCGGTGGCTATGGTAGCGTCCTGGACGGCATATAGTTCGGCCCCCCGCTTGCCATATTTCCCGGCAGACATGAGATGATCGGCGCAGAATACCAGTGCGAGCGGAGCTTCCACAAGGCAGCCCTGGCCGTATGCCGCCTGGGAGAGCGCCAGCTTAATCGCCGGATCCTGTACCAGGATAACCTGGTATGCCTGGAGGTCGCCTGCGGAAGGGGCGGCATTCACCGTCTCCAGTATTCGATCGAGCTTCTCCTCCTCGACCGCCCGGGGCTGGTACTTACGAACCGAGTGGCGATTTCGAACCGTTTCAAAGAAATCCATGTGCACCTCCACAGTGAGTAAAGAGTAATCCGTAAGGCGAACCGGAATGGTACTCCGGTTACGTATTACGTATTACGCCTTCCATTCATAACGAATAAGGAGTAATCCGTAAGGCAGACCGGAAGGGGGCTCCGGTTACGCCTTACTCATTACTCATTAGGACCGCGAGCATCGCCAGCATCCTCGTTCCGACGCCGGTTGCTCCCTTTGCCCGATATGGCTCTTCTGCATCGGAATCGGCAGTACCTGCGATGTCCAAGTGAACCCAGGGCAGATCCTCGACGAACTCCTTGAGGAACAGCCCCCCCGTGAGCGCCCCGCCCCACCTCGTTCCGATGTTCTTGAAGTCGGCGATCTCGCTCTTGAGCTGCTCCTTGTATTCGGGAGGCAGAGGCAGCTCCCAGCACTTCTCGCCGGTCAGCCGGGCCGCTTCCATCAGCCTGCCGGTGAACTCCCGATTGTTCCCCATCACACCCGTGATATCGTGCCCCAGGGCAACGACGCAGGAGCCGGTCAGCGTGGCGATATCTATGAGATGCGTCGCCCCTTGCTTGATCGCATAAGTGATCGCGTCCGCGAGGATCATGCGACCCTCGGCATCGGTAGTGATCACTTCGGTGGTCTTGCCGTTGTAGAACCGGATGACGTCCCCCGGCTTATATGCCGAGCCGCCGGGCATGTTCTCGCTGGCGGGCACGACGCCGATGACGTTAATGGCGGGCTTGAGTTCGGCGATGGCCTTCATAGCGCCGATCACTGCCGCGCCCCCGCTCATATCGTATTTCATGTCCTGCATGCCCTCGCTGGGCTTGATGGAGATCCCGCCGCTATCGAAGGTGAGGCCCTTCCCCACCAGGGCGAGGGTGTTACCGCCTTCCTTGCCACGATAGCGCATGAAGATCAGTCTCGGCGGCTGAGTGCTCCCCTGAGCAACTCCCAGCAGGCCGCCCATCCCGAGCTCGGCCATCCGATCCTGATCGAGGACTTCTATCTCGAGACCGGCCTTGACCGCCATCTCCTGCGTTCGCTCGGCAAGGATGACGGGAGTCATCCGATTTGCAGGCTCGTTCGCAAGGTCACGGACTTCGTTGGCTGCGGAGGCGAGGACTTGCCCTTCGCGGGATCCGGCCTCGAACTCGGCGATTTTGGCGGAGTCGCGCTCGACTATGACGAACTCCTCGATGTCCGAAGGCTTGTCTTCATTCAAGGTCTTGTAGAGGTCACCATCGTAGAGGCCGATGATCGCGCCCTCCACGACGGCCCTTGCGGAGTCTTTCGCGTCGAGGCCGCCTATCCCCGCCCCATGGACGATTGTCGTGACTTTCCGAGCGCGTTTTTCCCTTAGGAACCGGGCGGCCGTGCCGGAGACCTTCCCGGCGGCAATATAGTCGAAATCCTCGCTCTTCCCGAGGCCGACGACGAGTACCCGCTTCGGCGCGATCTTGCCCTGGGTGTGGATGAGTGCGGTCTTGTTCAGCTTGCCGGATATCTCGCCCGACGCTATCAGATCGGTGATGATGCCGCCGAGGGCCCGGTCAACTGCGCCCGTCCCTCCTCCCGGCGAAGTGACTCCCTCGAATAGATTGACGATCAGGGCATCGCTCTCGACTTCGGTGATCGATCCCTGGACGATTCGGATTTCCACGCGCTTCTCCCTTCAAGATGTAATCCGTAAGGCCGGATCCGGTTACGCATTAGTCGTTACGTATTACTCGTTACGTATTACGCTTTTTCTTCCGCTGGCTGAGCCTGAGTATCAGCATTTCCAGGTTCAGACGCGGTGTTGCGGCCGTCTTGCCCAATCCTTTTACCGCCAGCTCGCACGCAAGCACATGCTTCATGCAAAGCTCGATCTCATTGAGCGAAAAGGCGTTCGCCTGCTCGCTGAATAGTCTCTGCTGGAAATCGGCCAACCCGGCGGGATTCAGCTTCCTCTCTTGAATGAGGAGGCCCTGAAGCTCCTCCGGGACGGCTTTCAGGTTGCTCACCCCTTGCGTCTGCAGGAACTTGGTCTGGTACAGCAAACGGAAATGCCTTCCCATCATTCCCAGTATCTTCGGAACTTCACCATCCGGCTTGGCGCTGGCGGCGAATGTCTCATTGAGCAGCCGCATGGCTGAGTGAGGACGCCTCATGGCGATGGCATCAATGAGGGGAAACACACGGTCTTCGGGGGATTTGGTGACCACTCGGTCAACGTCTCGAACAGTGATCACGGCCTGATCGCCCACATAGGCAACCAGCTTGTCAAGCTCGCCGCCGGCGATCGAGGGATTGGCCGAGATCGAATTCGTGAGGGCCTGGAGGGCTTCGCCCTCGATCTTCTTCCCTCGTGCCTGCAAGCCTTTTCTCAACTCGGCGCTCAGGTCGCCTATCCGCATCTTCCCGAAGTCCACTACCGTGCCGACCGATTTGACCTTCTTAGACAATTCGGGTTGGAGGCCCTTCTTCCGTTTCTTCGGCTCCCCTTCATCCTCTTCTTCTTCCTTCTTTTGGCGGCTCTGGGCCTGCTTACCCTGGCCTTCGGAGGTGATGAGGATCAGTCGGCAGGCGGGGCCGAGCTTGGGGATGAAGTCGGCGAGACGGCACTGGTCATCGGAATTCAGCCGATCAACGCGGTCAACTATCACCACTTTGCGCTCGGCTAGGAACGGCAGAGTTGCCACGGCCTCGATGATTTGATCGGCGGTAGCCCTGAAACCATCGAACTTCTCGATGTCGGAATCCACTCCCCCTTTCGGAGGCGCGGCCAGCTCGTCGAGTTTCGACTGCCTGCGGGAATCCGCCTCGCCGGTGATAAGGTAAACGTCTTTCTTGCCTTCGGTCTTGCTCATGAATGCTGTTGCTTCGGAAGCAGCTTTCCTCTCTTTGCGGTCTTCAGGCCATTTGCCAGCGCCTCCAGATTGCTCTTCATGGCCTGGATCCTCTCCGGCGCCGGCTCGCGATTGGAATACCTGAATTCTACAAAATCTGCCGTAAGGATGTCCACCGTCTGCGATATCTCGCCGAGGCGAATGGACTTGTTTGTTTGGAAGGCGTATTCCAGGGGGGTCACGGCCGGGTACCTCCGGTATCCGTGGCGAGCGAGAATCCGACACATCCTCTGGTAGCATTCCCCTATCTCGGTGACACCGGTTGTTCGCTGCCAGGCAGGCTTCTTCAGATTCCTGCCGATCCTGGGGAGCACCTCGGCCTTGAACAGGTATGCGAAGAGGAAAAGGATGAGAGCCCCGGCAAACACGCTCGCTCTGTCCGCAGCGAACATCGCCCAGTATTCCTTTACGTTTGCGAGCCAGCTCACTCCCTGCTGGTCTGCGGCAACGTCGAAAGGAATCCAACCATATCCAGGGAAATAGAGCTCGGCCCAGGCATGCCTATCCTTGCTCTTCACGTGATACACTCCATCGTCTGGGTCATATTCACCCGGAGCAAAGCCCGTGGCCCATCTTGCCGGGATACCTGCCTGCCGGGCCATGACAACCATCGCGCTGGCAAAGATATCGCAATAGCCCCGTTTCGAATCCAGGAGGAAATAGGTAACCGCATCCTTATCCGACGGAGCTGCGAGAGCATTCGTGGCGTAGGTATAGTTGGCGGCAAGGAAGCTTTGAATCGCCTGTGCCTTATCAAACGGAGTATACGACGCCTCGGTGACCCGGGTGGTCAGCTTCTGGACTTGCCAGCATGACTGGGGCGCGACCAGATAGCGCGCCGTGATAAGCTCGGGGTAGACTGTGGGTGCAATGCGCAACTCCCTGGGCGTGGCGACACTGACTTTCGAGACCACGTGATAGGTATAGCCCCTGGAGTACACGCCGGCCTCCAACCCCGCTGAGATGCGCATAACCCTCGGCCATTGGCGATGGTTTACGGTGAAGGGTTCGGCAGCAGCGAAGATCGTTCGGTAGAATCCATTCGTGATACGATACGTCTGCTCGACAATCTCAACCGCCGAGCGTGGGTCCGGATTTAGCGGATCGGTGATACGAAAGGTATGGCTACCGGTCTCATCCGCCTGCTTAGGAGGGTATATCCACCTCTGTTCCTGAGGCAGAAGCTCGCTGGACCAGCCCTGGCCGGTATAGTGGTTGTACGTCCTCTCACGCCAGAGCAACGGCCTGCTGCATTTGACGGTCATCGTCTCCCGCTCGCTCAGTGTAACGGGGCCGGTGGCAATGGGAACGAACTCCTCGGCCGACTGATCCATCGTCTGGCCGGTATCAATGTCGGATAACCTCGCCATGAATGCTCTGGCGATCATAGGAGACAGCATGGTGCCGATCAGAGACCCGACGGCAAGCG
Organism: Armatimonadota bacterium; assembly: GCA_035686805.1. Taxonomy (GTDB): domain Bacteria; phylum Armatimonadota; class UBA5829; order DTJY01; family DTJY01; genus DASRZD01. The sequence goes on along the minus strand of DASRZD010000626.1, from coordinate 885 downwards.
CCGTCAGAGCCATGCCCACCGCCATACTAAGATGCAGCTTGATGGAACTCCAGGAAAAGAGATCCGTCTTCCCTTCCGCGGGTTCAGCCTGGTAAGCTTTCGCCGCCGTTTCATCTTTCTGGCCGGACAGCACGTTCTGCCGGATGAGCACAAACGAAGCGCACCCCAGGTATATCCCGAAATAGGCCAACATCTCGGCGGATGGATCGGCAGTCGCCAGCAGGCCGATGAGGCTCAGGGAGGGTACGCAGAGGAACAGGACCGACATATCGGTCGTGAGCTTAAAGCTGTAGATCACCATGAGAGAAGCCATCACTATGGCGGCCAGCAGGTCGGGGGAATCCAGGGTTTCCGTCGGAATGAGTTGGTATCGGAACTGCGGCTCGATGAGCAAGAAGGCCAACGTCGGGAGCATGATGATGAGTCCGATGGCCGCAAGCGCGGAATTGGAGATGAGTTTGGCCCTGACTCCCCAACTAACACAGTAGCCGATGACAATGAGGGCAAATGCAAATGACGTGAACTCGCCGGACGGTAATACGGCATGAAGGGCGGCCACACCCATTCCGCTGGCCGTCAGGCCGGCGGCGTATAACGGGATGCGAGCGCGCATCTGAGGCTCGACCACCACCTTAGACTGCATATCTGTACCTCACACGGCCTTCCACACGGCTGGTGGAGCAGTCCACAACTACGAGCGAGGCGCCTGCCAGCGCCAGATCGCCTGCGAGTTCATATTCACGGTCTTCGCCCGAAACGTTGACGAGAACAAACTGGAGACTCATGCCTCTGGAGGTCAGCAAGTCGGCACATGGTATCATGCCTTCGTCTATGGCCTCCGCCAGGCAGATCACCGACGTGTTCTCCCTGATGCCGTATAGCTCG
>DASRZD010000625.1:0-2640 GCA_035686805.1 Armatimonadota bacterium | reverse complement strand
TGATGGTGCTGGCCGTGACGCCATTGGCGTCGTCGAACTCGCTGAGCTCACGCCAGATGACGAGGCGGTCTCCGACTTGAACGTCAGGGGCTCCGCCGCCGGTAAATCCGCCAACACCAGAAGCAAGGCTTCCGGGCGTGGTCGAGATGTCGCCATCAATCGACGTTCCCGCGGACGGCGGAGTGTCGATCATGACGGCCGCTGTGGGGAGGCCGTCAAACGCAGCGACGTCGGCAACTGCTGCGCCGCCGGTGTCGTAGGTGATTTCATCGTCAGTGAACGCCGTGATCTGACCGAGAAGATCGAACGTTCCGTTTGACAAACGCACTCGGTCACCGATGGCGACGCCGGCCGCAATGAGACCGCCGGTTGACTTGCGGAATTTTCCTGCTTCAGCAGAGGAAGCGTCCGATGCAGACGAGCGGGCAGTTCCTGCGCTCGCCCCTTCGTCGATGCTGAAACCTGACTGGCTGACCGTGGTCACGTCGTCGACAAGGTTAATTGTCGATTCGACAAGAGTGGTCGGGTCTCGCAACTTGAGCTCCATTGGGAACTCTGCGAATTCGAGAAGCTGATCATCCGGTTCGGCCGTGTCAGTTCGGATGCCGGCAAGATCGACAACTGACGTTGCTTTCTTGGACGGCCACACGAAGGCCTGACTGCCAGCGCCGGTAGATGCGTCGTACTTGGCGGCAGCAGGGTCTTCTTCGAAGACCTCGTAAAGAGGTCCGACAAGCGCCAAAACCTGATCTGGCGACTGGATGACGACACCGGCGGCCGCCAACTCCAGGATGACCTTTACTCCAGGTTCTTCATACGCCACGGGAACTCCTTAGAAGTGCTGACGAAGGCAGTCTACGACTGACATCCAAGCTAAGCAATGCGCACCGAGACGCGAATTGTCGATGTCTCAATAATGGGGTCTTCAAGGTCCGCGTCGACGCGGATTGCTGATCCAAGAGAGATTGGATCTTGTAAGTCAGCACTCGCACGAATCGCACTTTCGGCGTTGGCGTCCTCCATGTTGACGCTGACGCGAATAGTTGACGTTGCCACCGGATCCGCGATGTCCACGGACACCCGAATGGCACCCTGGATAACCCCAGGGGAAACCAGGAAGCAGAACCTTGCGGCATCTGCAGGGCCGACCTCGATGGTCCTCCAGACCTGGAGGTACTCGAACGTCACCTGGACCGGAGTGTCAAAAAAGTCCTGGTCGCTGTCGCTACGCATAGCCTGCGTGGCGCCAACGGACAGGGGCTCGATTTTGTTTATGCCGTTTTCATAGAACTGGTTCTTGAAGACGACGATTGAGTCCAAAATGACGGACGCCATAATTCTGGACTCGCCACGATCTTTCGACGTGCAGTGAAAGATGTATGTGCCACGAATGAGATCTGCGCGTTCCTTCTCTGTCCTCGGTGAAACCCCCCAGTCCCTCAACTGGTCAACCGCGACGCCTACCTGCGCAAGGCCGGTTTCTTCCAGGACGAGCTGAGGCAACTGGTTTTGCCTGCTCCCGGAAAAGTCGTGCGCCAGAGATATGTCAAATTTACGATTTTCCCGCGGCAACGTCGGATCATAAAAGAACCTGTTGGGAACTGGCTGACCTTGCTCTGTGACAAAGAGAGCTCTCTGCTGAAAAAATTCTTGATAGAAACCGAGCCAAATGTGCTCAGGAAAGCTAAGGGTGTGCTCGAACACCTGTGGCCTTTGAACGGTCATCTTAGCCTCCGGGACATGGCGTCATACTCTCTGACGACAGTCCCACCTCGAAGAAGAACTGCGTCGACAGCGTTCGCGAACAACCTCTTCCCGGCCGCCCCTGGGTACTGCCACTTACCCTCCATCATCGACTTCCAGGTCACTTTCCGATACCCGATTCCGGGAATCTTCACGGTTTGACCAATCTTGCCTCGATGAGGACGGGTGCCTTCTTCCACGAACCGCGCGTAGTCGAGTGGTGAATGAAGGACAATGCCGCGCCCGCTGACCCAGCTCGTAATGCTGGAGCTCAGGGTTCCACTCGGTGCCTTGAAGGTGCCTGGTTTCTGCATGCTTCGTGTGAGCTCGGCGTGGATTTCAACGCGAAGCCTCTCGACGAAGCCAGGGTGCAGGCGCTTGTCTATCTGCGAAAGCAGAGGGACGAGACGGGTGTATGGCACGAGGTAAGAGAAAGACACCTCACCTTCCCACTCCCCTCATGCCTACCGTTTCGTCGTCCTCCTGGCGCCTGGTCCGGCGATTGAAAGAATCTGCCGCACCGCCTGCCGAACCGATGGTTACCACAGTTCCCGTGGCTCCAATCCCGAGAGCCTTCCATCCGCGTCGGCGCCATTTCCCTGCGGAATCCTCAGGAGCCTTACTCCCGGCCGGAGGGGTCATGCCCATGTCTTTGAATTCTTTTTTCACGTCCGAATGGAGCTTGGTGCCCTCGGCCGGAGTTCGCCCCATGCTCTTGAGCGTGGACGCACGGGACGTCTCGTGTCCCGCCTCTTCCCAGCTTTTGGCTTTGCGGATCCGGGACTCGTCACGGATGTTTCGCATCTTCTCAAGTCCGGCCTTGCCGGCGTGCGCGATGTGTTTCCTGCCAAGGAATACCCCCGTCGCAAGAGCGGCGGCGCCGATCAGTGCAGCGGC
>DASRZD010000624.1:0-3733 GCA_035686805.1 Armatimonadota bacterium | reverse complement strand
GCGCAATAGCAGGGAAATAGGGGTATGGCAACTCCCATACCCCCACACTCCCATACTCCCAAACTTTCTCGACTACTGCTGAGGCGGCGGCTGGCCCGGGTTTATGCCCATCTCAGCCATGACCGCCTTCGCGTCTTCCATAAGTACGGCCTTCTGCTCGTCGGTCATGTACTGCTGTGCCTGCATCTGCATCCTGAGCATGGCGCGCCTGTCTTCCTGTGACATCGAGAACAGCATATCCATGCCCTGTTGGTTCATCCGCTGCATAAACTCAGGGTTTTTCATTACGCTTCTTGCCATATCGCCCATGAGCTTCGGATCCATGTTCTGCATCTGCTGAGCGCCCAGCGCCATTGCCTGCTCCCGCTCCTCCGGGGTCATCGACATGAACAGCTTCAGGGCCTCCTCCTGGAGCTTGCGGTATTTCTCCACCTTCGAGTCCAGCTTCTCCTTGACCTTCTTTGCCTCCTCATCGTTGGTTATGAGGTAGAGCGGCACCATGCCGAGGTGCTTGCGGATGTTCATGGGGATCGAATCAACGACCGGCTTCTGCTTATTATAAACCATGCTCTCAGGATCGAGGGCCTTTTCTACGAGTAATTCGGGGAAAGCCAGCCCTGCCATCAGCCGAAGGTTCGATGCCAGCGACTCCGGGCTCTTCAGCAATGGCGAATCCGCCCTCAGGTAGATCTTGCGCCATGAAAGCTTTACGGGCTTGCAGATCGCCGTCAAAGCGTCCTCCAGGGGCATGTCGGTTACCGACAGGGAAACCTCGATGTCCGCCGTCTTCTCCAGCAATATCCTCGCGCCGGTATCCTTGCAGACCTGCTCCAGGACAGTCGAGACCTCTTCCTTTGTGACGTCAATCGTCACAGTCTGCGGCTTGTCAGCAGCCTGATCGGCCGCGAAAGCACTCACGCACACAACGATCATTAACAGTACGATTGCTCTTTTCATGATAACCTCCGATAAACTAGACTCACGGCAGGGGCGAATGGTTGCGAAAAACTTGCCGCAAACTTGTCATTGCCGAGCCGTATCAGTTAGAATATCCTCGGAGGATGCGGCATGCCACTGGCTAACCTGTACGTTCAGTTCAAGCAAGACCCCGAAGCCGAGAACCTGCTCAAGCAGCTCAAGGATCTCGGCTATTCTGTTGACGGCCTTCGGATCGAGCGAGTCATCCGCCTGGAGGGAAGCGCCGATCCCGAGAAGCTCCTGCCCATGTTCGTCAATCCTCTCTACCAGACCTATTCCTATGCTTCCTCCCTCTCGCCGAATGACGGCCCGATAGTCGAGATCGGCTATCAGCGGGCGGTGACGGATCCCGAGACCCCTTCGATCATGGAAGGCGCTTGGGCGCTCGGTGTCGAAGGGCTGGAGTGGGCACGGCTTGCGAATCGGTATCAGTTCATCGGATCGAGCCCATCGGAGGCAGACAAGATCGCCAAAGAGAACCTTTTCAACCCGATTATCCAAACCAAGATCGAGAGGGAGCATCCCTGGGATTCGCTCCATCCTCATGGCGTGCCCGACCCGGTCCGAAGTGTCAGCCTCGCTTCGCTCTCCGACGAAGAACTTGAAACGCTGAGCAACGACAATTCATGGTACGCGCCTCTCTCGCAGTTAAAAGCGCTCCAGGAGTACGAGCGGAGGATTGGCCGTCCGCTGACCGACGCCGAGATCGAGATCACCGTGCAGTCATGGTCCGATCACTGCTATCACACGACCTGGAGAAGCCTCAAGCTTCTGGAGAAGCTCCAGGCCGCGACCGCGAAGATCAATCACCCGCTGGTCGTCTCGGTCTTCAAGGACAATGCCGGCGGCATGAAGTTTTACGAGGACGAAGTCATTCTAATCAAGGGCGAGACCCACAATTTCCCGTCCGCCATAGCCACTTTCGGTGGGGTCGCCACGAAGCATGGCGGCGTCATCCGCGATGCCATCGGCTTCGGGCGAGGGGGCTATGCCATCGGCGGCTCGACCATCATGGGCACGATGGACCCCCGAATCCCGGCAGACCAAGTCCCCAGCGGCGCGCTCCACCCAAGGATCATCCTCACCGAGTCCATCCGAGGGACGTCCTACTACTGCAATCCCATGGGCATCCCCATGATGCACCCGGTCTACCGCATTCATCCCGGCTTCCCGAAGTGCCTGGCGCTCGGGCACACCATCGGCATCATCCCCGAGAAGTACGCGCTCAAGGAGGAGGTCGTCCCCGGCGATTCGGCCGTCCTATTCGGCGGTCGAACGGGCCGCGACGGAATTCATGGCGCGACCGCGAGTTCGGCTCAAATGACCGACGAATCCATCCACAAGGACTCGACCGCCGTCCAGATAGGCCTGCCGATCATCGAGCGGAAGTTCATGACCGCCGTGCCGTTCCTCCGCGATGCCGGCTGCCTCCGCTCGATCACCGACCTCGGCGCGGGCGGGATTTCGTGCGCGGTGGGGGAGATGGGCTCGAAGACCGGCGTGGAGATTGACCTGGCGAAGGTCCCGCTGAAGGACGCCAGCCTGTCGCCGTGGGAGATTCTGCTCTCGGAGTCGCAGGAGCGCATGCTGGCTGCCATCCCGCAGGAGAAGCTCGATGAGGCGCTGGAAATCATGCGCCGATATGACATCGAGTATGCGGTGATCGGGCGGTTTACCGATTCCCACAAGCTCACGGCTTATCACGGCGAGACCCTGGTCGCCGATCTCGAAATGCCCTTCCTGTGGAAGGCCTGCCCGATTGATCCAATAGAGGTCAAGGAGCCTGTCCGACCCATCCGACCCATCGGTCACCCAGTACCCCAATCCCCCAATCAATGGCTCGACGCCATCGAAAAAGTCCTCTCGCACTACAACTGCTGCGATCAATCCGCCGCCGGGACGAGGTTCGATTCGACGGTCCAGGGGCGGACGGTCATGGGCCCGTACGGCGGCAAGAACGGCCGCATGCGCAACGATGCCTGGATCTCCGCGCCCCTCCGAGGCAAGCCCTATGGCGTCGTGACCACGCTGGCGTTCAACCCGTTCTATGGCGGCATTGATCCTGCGGGCATGGCGAGGCTCTCGGTCATCGAGGCCATCACGAAGGCTGTCGCGGTCGGCGTGAGCATTAAGGATATCACACTTTGTGATAACTTCTACACCCCCAAGATTCGCCCCGAGGTCGCCTGGGACCTGAAGGCGCAGGTCGAGACCATCGCCGAGCTGTCGGAGGTCTTCGGGACGCCTTTCATCTCGGGCAAGGACTCCAGCTCGGGGACGTTCAAGTCGGACACCGGCGAGATCATTGACGTTCCCTACACGCTCGTCGTAGGCACTCTCTGCCGCATGCCCGACGTGACCAAGGCCGTCCGCAAGCAGTTCAGTGGGGTGGGGAATCGGCTGGTTGTCCTCGGCCGCTTCGATCCTGAGAAGCTCGGCGGCTCGGTCTATCTGGATGCATTCGGCGACCAAGGCGGTGAACTCTCCGACTTCGGCCAGGACTGGGCCAAAGAATTGATGACCATCTACCGCCGTCTCCACAAAGTCTACTCCGGCGACAATCCGATTAAGAGCGCTTCTGCAATCGCCGAAGGCGGCGTCCTATTCCGACTCTTCGAGGCGTCCATGGGCTCGGGTCTGGGTGCTCGGATTGACCTGCCCGCCGGCCGCAAAGATGGGGTTCTCTTCACCGAGGCTGTCGGGGCACTGCTCCTCGAAATAGACAAGTCCGCCGACCCCGCCAAGCTCTTCGATG
>DASRZD010000623.1:0-4048 GCA_035686805.1 Armatimonadota bacterium | reverse complement strand
ATCTACAATGCCGCCACAGATGAGGTGGAGAAGCTCCCCAGGGTATGCAAGACAGACGCTGAGTGGAGGAAGCAGCTCACCCCCGAGCAATACCGTATTACCCGGCAAAAGGGCACGGAGGCTCCCGGCACATGCGGGCTGGATGAGCCGAACAAGGATGGGATATATCAGTGCGTCTGCTGCGGGACCGACCTCTTCAAGCACGAGAAGAAGTTCGAGTCAGGTACGGGCTGGCCAAGCTTCTGGGCGCCGGTTTCGGAACTCAACGTCAAGTATGTGACCGACACCAGCCTCGGCATGCGCCGAACGGAAATCATGTGCGGTCGATGCGATGCTCATCTGGGGCACGTCTTCGATGACGGCCCGCCTCCCACGGGAAAGCGGTTCTGCATCAATGGAGTGGCGCTGAAGCCGGCTCCCAAGCTGGAAAAGGCCGCTTTCGCCGCCGGATGCTTTTGGGGCGTGGAGTCATGCTTCCGAGAGCTTCTTGGCAAGGGCGTCGTTTCCACGAGGGTCGGGTATACGGGCGGCGATTTCCTCAATCCGACTTACCAAGACGTATGCTCCGGCAAGACCGGTCACTTCGAGGCCGTTGAAGTCACATTCGATCCGTCCAAGATCTCCTACAAGCAACTTCTCGACGTGTTCTGGAAGGGCCATAATCCATACCGCTCAGATGGCCAGGGACCGGATATAGGATCACAGTACCGAGCGGCAATTTTCTATCATACCCCCGAACAGCAGAAGCTGGCGGAAGAATCGAAGGCAGCGCTGGAGAAGTCGAAGGGCCGGGAGATTGCCACAAAGATCCTCCCCGCCAAGGAGTTCTGGCCCGCCGAGGACTACCACCAGCAGTACTATGAGAAGAAGGGGATCGCCCCCGCCTGCCCGGTTTACTGATCAGCGCCGGGCGGCACAGCCTGCGGAACCATACCATCACATCCCTCGTAGATAATAGGAAATGCAGGCATTTCGTGCGCCCTTTTGGTTTGCTATAACACTGGGGCCATTTGTTTACTATTCTCGCTGTCTGCTAATATAACGACAACCTACCTATTGACAAAATCGGGCAGAACAGCCGATAATGGAACCGCAGACCGCACAACCGTTATGTGTGGCAGCCCGGTTTCCGGTGGCTTGGGAGGAACAACAATCATGAACGGAATGATAAAGAGACTCGGCGGCAGATTGTCAGTGACGCTTGTGACCATCATGCTTCTGTCAATCATAGCCCCATTACACGCGAGTGATAAGATCGCAAACGGCTCAATTGTCGTATCGAGCATCACGGACAGCGTGGGAAGCATCAACATCAATGTCGGCAAGGGCGAGGGTATGAAGGTCGGCACAAAAGGTGTGATACTTCAGAATGGCAAGCAGATAGCGGAATATGAAGTTGTGCAGGTAAACTGGGGGTTTTCCAGAATAGCGGTTTCCAATCTTGCAGAGGGGTATAAAGTTCAGCCAGGCGATGGTGCTCCGATCACCAACACGGCTGATAAATCATCGTCAGGCAAGAAGAAGTCGCCGAAATCGAAGTTGATCTGGGCGGCAGTCGGCCTTGTCGCTGTTGCCGTGCTCCTCAAAGGTCACAAAAGCAGCGGAGGAGACTCCGCGGGCGACAGCACAATCACTCTCACGGCTCAGAAGACCAGCAGCCAAAATGGAACATCCACCGTCACCGTCACCATAACGGCAAATGTGAAGGACCAGAACGGCTTCGCAGTAGCGGATGGAACCGTTGTGACTTTCTCGACGACCGCGGGCACGCTTAATCGGGGATCAGCGACAACCTCGGCGGGCAGGGCGACCGTAACCCTCACAAAGGAGGCGTCGGAGGATGTGGATTCGGCGACAGTAACTGCGAAAGTGAAAGAGCAGACTGCGATAATAACGGTATCGTTCATATCCAGCATAACGCTCGAGGTGAGCCCCGATAGAATTCAGGTTCTTGACAGCGGCGGCGCTCAAACCGAGTCAACCATCACGGCGACCTGTCGGGATGCGGCCGGCAACCTGGCCACCAGCGGAGAGGTGACGTTCTCTACGAACATCGGAACTCTGGCTGATGACAAAGTTACGATGAGCGGCGGCATAGCGGCAACTACATTCACCAGCAGAGCGACCGGCAAGGCCAATATCACCGCAACCTGGTCGAAGAGCACGGCTACCAAGACCATAACAGTAACTGCCGGGCCGCCATATTCCATGACTGTCACCAGCAATCCGCAATCGGTACCCAGTGACGGGAGTTCTTATTCCACGATAACGGCCACCATCAAAGATTCCGGTGGCAATCTGGTTACGGATCGGACCAAGGTGCATTTCTCGACAAATCACGGCACCATATTGCCGGAGCAAGCATCAACAGTCAACGGCGTGGCTACCGCTCATGCGTACAGTTCGACTTCCGGCACGGCGACGATAAAGGTGGAAGTCCGCACAAGCGATCAGCCTTCGGATGTGCCTGCACCGGCAACCGACATCGTCAATCAGAATGCCACGGTGCAGTTCATATCCTCCACCGTAGGGGAAATACAACTGGCCGCCAATCCGACGAACATCAGGGGGTGGGATGTGACGACCGGTGAGACTACACTAACGGCGATAGTCTACAACACAGACCATAATCCTGTCCCCGATGGGACGTCTGTGCACTTCACAGCCACCCACGGCATAGTCGTCAACAATGGCACAACAACGACCGCGAACGGCATAGCAACCATCAAGCTGCAAAGCGATGCGTCGGGCGACGGTTGGGACGGCTTCGTGGACGTGACTGCCACTGCAGGGGGAGTAACGGTTACCAGAGAGGATCTGGTTATCTTCTCCGGACCGCCATCGCCGTCTCACTGCCAGGCAGATTTATCACAGTCTACGCTTCCCAAGTTGCATGGGCAAGCGACGATTTCCGTCGTTGCGCATGACATAAATGATAATCCCATCGCCGATGGAGTAACCGTAACAGTGACCACCGATAAGGGAACGATCACTGCCGTCGGCGGCTCTACTACGACAGGTGGGAATGCCGTATTCACGCTGGCAACCAGCACGGACAGCGACAATCCGACTGCACTGGGCCCCGGCACAGTGACGGTAAGCATTCCCCATGGAAATGGTGGCGCGCCGGTAGTATTCACACTACCCTTCACGGTTACAAACTAGTTCTCCATGCATGAGGCCCTCGGAATCGAGGGCCTCATGCCCTGACTGCGAGATGCGAGTGTCTGCCACCAGAGTCTTCGTAATACTAATCATTTGGTCCTCACTGATCGCAGCAAGAGCAGGCGCAGCAGTCTCCATATCCGTCGAAGCCAGCCCCCCGATCATCCCGGCAGACGGCAAGAGTACCGGCCAGATTCTGGTCACTGTTCTGGATCAGAGCGGCGTGCCCGTGGGGGATGACACCGAGGTTCGGCTCACCACTTCGGCCGGCGATATCACCCCGGCTGTATACACTACCGGCGGACGAGCAGTCGGCATTCTCACTTCCTCGACCTGCCCTCAGATTGCCACCGTGAATGCCATAGCCGGCGGAGCATCGGGTTCGGCTCAGGTGGAGTTCTCCTCCGCGGACATCGAACAGGCAGCCGCGAGCGTCAGGACCATTCGCGTGGAGGGCGGCTCTCTGGCGTATGCTGTGGATAGAGACACCATACTCGGCACGAACAACGTGACCATAGAGTACAAGGGCCTCACGATCCGGGCAATGAGCGCTCAGGTATGCCAGGCATCCGGTCAGATTCGGGCGCAGAGCAAGGTGAGCGTGCAGAAAGGCGATGAGACTCTTACCTCCGATGCCCTGGCCCTCGACACCCGCGGCGACCGCCTCCGCTTGCTTGATTTCGGCGATCCAGCCGTAGCACGAACGTTCGATGTGGGCAAGCTCACGTTGATCGGCACAGAGGATACGCAGCCTGACGATCAGGACTTCTCCCCTCTGATCAACACAGTGAGCAAGACGTGGATCGTCTCCGGGCGGCTGATCCTCATACCCGGCGACAGGATTCTGTTCTACAAGGCTTCGGTGTATGTGGGCGAATCCAGG
>DASRZD010000622.1:0-2228 GCA_035686805.1 Armatimonadota bacterium | reverse complement strand
CCCAGCTTGGCAAGGGCGTGCCCGACGGCGCACAGATCACAAGTATCCAGGAAGTCCTGAGCCACGGAAAGGCATTGACCGGCAAGGAAGTAACCGTCAAGGGCGCGATGACTCAGAAGTGCCCCACCGCCGGCTGCTGGTTCTATGTGAAAGACGACACGGGCGAGATCCGAGTGGATACTGCTCCCTCCGGGTTTACCATTACCGAAATCCGCCTCGGCAAGACTGTGACCGTCCATGGCAAGGTTGTCCTCAACGAAACCAGCGAAGCCGAGATGGTAGCGACAGGTGTGAAGTCCTGACATGAAATACACACTATTTGCCCTGAGGAATCTAAGCCAGCGCAAGGTACGAACCGGACTCACCGTGTTCAGCATAGCAATTGCTGTGGCCGTCCTGTTCACCTTGCTCTCGTTCAACACAGGCTATCAGAAAGCGTTGAACAGCCAGTTGCAGCAGATGGGCGTCCACGCGATGGTCCTTCCGGTCGGATGCCCGTACGAGGCGGCGTCTTTGGTGCTGAAGGGAGGGCAGATCAAGGACCAACTCCCTGAGAGCATAGTTGATAAGTACATAACCCCCGTCCAGGGCATACAGATCGCCGCCCCCGCCTTCATGTCCGGCATCATCAATCCGGACGAGGGTCGCACGGACATTTACTTCGGCATTGATTCGCGAACCATTGACCTCAAGAACTGGTGGCGGATTCTGAATAAGCCGGGTGTGGATGTCTCTCAATGGGAGTCGCTGGTCAAGAATGACTCCAACATGATGACAAAGGCCGAGTTCGAGAAGGCCTTCGAGGACGACAACGCTCTCATCCTGGGCTACGACGCGGCCCTGATCGAGTTGTCCACCGTCGGCGATGAGATCTACCTGCCGGAGAAGGATAAGACGTTCAAGGTCGTGGGCGTGCTGTCGCCCACCGGCACCCAGGACGACGGCTTCTTCTATATTCCCCTCCGAACCGCCCAGACGATGTTCGGCAAGCCCGGCAAGATCACGGTCGTGCAGATCAGATTCAAGGACCCGACCATGTCCGGCCCGATCACCGAGCAATTGGATAAAATCCCGGGAAGCGAGCTTGTGACCATGAGCGAGCTGCTGGGGACTATGCAGAACCTCATGGGTTCGGCCAAGACACTTGTTTTCTCCATCATCCTCATCGCCATCACCATCAGCGCGCTCGGCGTGTTGAACACGGTGCTGATGTCGGTATTCGAGCGCACCAGGGAGATCGGCGTGATGAGGGCGACCGGGGCGGCTAAGAAGAACATCTTCACCCTTATCTGGACCGAGACCCTGGTGATGGTCGGCCTCGGCGGCATTCTGGGGCTTGGCCTGGCGCTGCTCGGATCGAGGGCCATGGAGAGCGTGATTCGCGCCGCCATGCTGAAGATGGACATGTCCATCCCGATCAAAGGCAGTCTGATCGCCCTCGACCCCAGAGTCTTCGTCATCTGCCTGCTCTTCGTGTTCGGGATAGGAGTCGTCGCGGGGCTGTATCCCGCATTCAAAGCCTCGCGAGCAAGGCCCATTGAAGCATTGAGGATGGATTAGCATGATTTGGCTCAAACTAGCACTAAAGAATATCATCCGCCGGCCGATACGGTCTACGCTCACGGTGAGCGGGGTAGCGGTGGCAATCGCCATCCTCTTCAGCCTCATGGCTTTCCAGAGGGGCTACGAATCCGGCCTCAGGCAGGACCTGAATGCTCTGGGCGCTCACATCATGATCGTCCCGAAGGGCTGCCCATATGAGGCCTCGACCATCGTCCTTCATGGCGGCAAGTGGCCTCGCTACATGAAAGAGGAGTACTTGCAGAAGGTGAAGGGTGTCCCAGGTATCGAGCAATCAGCCGGCATCATCATGGACGCCATCGTCGCCCGATCGAAGACCGACAAGAACCGTATCTTCCTCGGCGTTGATGAGGACTTCCTGAAGCTCCGCCAAAACTGGCAGTTCATGCGGGGCGGCTGGTTCACCGGCCCAGACTCAATGATCATCGGATCGAGCGTCGCCGAAGCGGAAGGCTTGAAGGTCGGCAGCAAGTACCACGTCCACGAGGCGCGCGGCAACTTCACCGTGAATGCGGACTTCCGCATATCCGGCATCCTGAAGCCGACCAACACACAGGACGACGGCTTCTACTTCATGCCCACGAAGACCCTCCAAGAGGAGTTCAACCTCCAGGGCAAGCTGGTCGTGATCCTGGTGAAGGTCAAGG
>DASRZD010000621.1:0-5553 GCA_035686805.1 Armatimonadota bacterium | reverse complement strand
TACCATGTGAGCCGGCCAATCGTCAACGAACGGGTTGTTGCAGACCGCCAGGTTGACGTACAGCTTGCCGTCGTTCCAGGTATAGTAGGCATAGAGCTTGCCGTCCTTCAGCACGAACGAGGGCTCGCCGCATCCCCACTGATTCGGGTCCTTGCCGGTGTATTTCAGCCATGGCACGGGATCGCCGCCCCAGCCCTTGCCGTTCCACTTCTCATACGGCCCTCTGGGCGACGTCGCTCTCGCCAGGAAGACGTGATTCCGCATGCCGGGTGGATTATCTACGCTCGTGTAACCGACATAATAGTATCCGCCGAACCGAATCGCCCCCGGGTCGCAGCAAGAGTACAGGTCAGGGCTGCCGTCGGTCGGGGTGACGACGACCATATCATCCGGCGCTTCCCAGGTATGCCCGCCGTCCTTCGAGTGCCGATACCTTATCTGATCCCAGTGCTTGCCGTCATAGCATGAGGCGGCGAACCACATATCCAGAGTGCCGTCATCGTTGACGATGATACTCGGCCCGTAGCGATAGCCCTGCCCCGGGTATATCTGCCAGCCCCCCGGCTGATTGTTGATCTGGATGGCATTCGGCAGAGCGCCCATGGCACTCGCCGACAAGAACGACAGCAGTATCGCGAACTTAATCATTGTTTCCCCCCTGGACCAACGCCCGGATGAGCTTCGCCCTCGCCTTTCGGAACTCGTTAGGATCCATGGTATAGTCGGTCATCGAGCGAATCACCGAACTGCAGATTTCCCTGGCCTTCCTCGGATCTTTTCTCTCCAGCAGTTTCAGCAGTTCGAAGTCCTCGACGCCGTCTCGCAACGCCTCCAGGCGGATGGACGACATCGGCCCGCGCTTGCCGGGATAGACGATGTGCGAGTCGCCTGGCGGAAGCCAATCGTTCTGCAGATCGGTGTACGGGTCGCCCCGCCAGTAATTGAACCCCCAGTGAAGATAGCCTGTCAAGCCGAACCTGTAATTCGCCCAGTGCATTAGCCGCGTCCTGATAAGCTGGTAGTCCAGGAATCGGTTCAGGTACTTGCCCTTAGGAGAGAGGCAGGTGTAGAACCAGATCTCATCCCCGGCCTTGCGCCGTTCCTCGAAGAACTTGATGTCATTCTCATAGTGCTGAGGCTGCGGCACCCATATATCAATCGAGCCTGCGATCTCATTGCACATTGCGGCGTCAATCGTCTTAAGCTTCGGGCCGAACTCGTGAACGTACGATCGCAGCTTCTTATAACTCTCTGCATTCTGTGTGACCGGCTCGTCGGCGAGATGCTGGACGTAGCAATCCAGCCAGCCCTTCTCCTCCAGATGCTGCTGAAGCGCCGGGAGGAAATACGAAAGGAACTCCCGCTCCTCATCCGAAGTCGTCTTGATGCTGGGTTTCGGTCGCTCCGAGCCGTCGGCGTTGAACGACCTCGCCATGGACGCATCGAAGTCCGCCGCTTCCCACACGCCTCGACCGCCGAGGTGACCTCCCTCGATTGTCCCGATGACGCCCGCCTTCTTGAACAGATCCACCCAGCGGTCGAACATCGAGAAGTCGAAGCTCCGGTTTCCGCCGGCGTCATAGCGTATGGTGATCAGGTTCATAATCGGCGTGATCACGACGTTCTGGCGATGATCGGCCATGCATCGAGCGTAGGCCTCGAGCATCTTCCAATACGGCTCGCTCCACAATTCCATGCCGTGGAACTTGGCGATGTTTCCAGGAGAGAACCAGTTGGTTAAGTAGAGCGTGCGCTCGTCGGTCAAAGTGACCGGATGGACCTTGATGCTTATCGGTACTTCGGAAACAAACGAGTCTGCCCGGATGCTGATCTTGCCCTCATAGGTCCCGGGCTCGCACTTCTTGGGAACATAGACCGTCAGCCAGATAGGCTGATTCGTACCTGCCTTGACGGAAACCGATTTGTCTTCGAGCAGGTGGTCGGGTATGTCCGCAGGCGGGGTGGCGATCAGGTACTCCGGCGGAGTCTCCGCCGTGCCTTTCTCGATGTGGATGAATCCGAGGAAGTGCGCCTCGACTCGCGGGACGATCGGCGACGGCCCCTTGAGCGGCGAAATCGTCACCGTGAGCTTGGCGACGTCAGCCGCCGGTGTTACGACTATCTGAGCAGACTCGTACTCGTTCCGCACAGCCTCGACTTGGACGGCTGCCTTGCCTGCGTCCGGCACAGGAGCAGTCGGCAATACCTTCACGAGCGTGTCCGCTACCCAAACCTTGATCGAGGAATCAGCCATTACCCCCACCTCCGATATAATGATCAACAACGAAAGCATGATTAGCTTAGTCACGCCTGCCTCCCTCCCACTATCATGTCGCTCTTCGGATCATGGCGGTCGTAGTTCCGAAGAGCCGTCTGTGCTCGGCTGTTCGCATAACAATAGATACAGCCGTGGGCGCAAGTATCATACGCCCCTATATCCGTACACCGGCAGCAGCCACATTCCTTCCTGGTCGGAATCTCATCCAGTGGGCCTACCTTGTCGGGATAAAGGCGGCTCAGAAGCTCGGCATCGGTGCAGTGCGCCTTCTTGATCTTGTCGCCGAGCAGATAGTCACCGCAGCAGGAGAACATCTCGATCCCATGCTCCGCGGCAATATCGGCGAAGGAGTTCGCCAGCTCGATCCGATCATCCCTCGGCAGGTCATAGCAAGCGATCCCGGTCTGGCTGCCGAGCGTGTCTATATTCCTCAGCACCTTGCCGTAGAACACCAGGTAGCTGAAGTAGCACCTCTTCACCGATCCCTCCAGCTTGCCGCACAATTCCTTGAACCGGGAGAGGTGGTACTTAGGGCTGGTGACGCTGGAGATCAGGATGGGGTCATATCGCCAGAGAACGGTCTCCGCCCCATACCGGCTTGAGAGGGTTTTGGCACACCCAACCAATTCCTCGACCTCCGGCACCCTCGGCTCGAATTCCTTAGGCAATCCTGTGATCGTGAACTGGAAGAGCATGCGGTAGTCGCCGGCATCCAGCTCATCGAGATGAGGGAGCAGGGGCAGGTAGTTCTTCGACCAGAAAACGATGGCCGCCACATCCTCCGTGCGCAAGGAGACCTCGCACATCGCATTCGAAAAAGGATTTACCCAGCGAACGCTCCCGGCTCGGATGCGATTCATGAACCACTCCGAGTAGAACGCCGGTATATCCGTCCTTCTGCTCGCGGAAATGACCTTCATGCCGCACCCTTTCCGCAGCGGACCCCCGCGATTATGTCCTCCAGTTCGTTGAGTGATTCAGTCACGCGCCTGATCTCGAACTCCACCACGGATATCTCCACAAGAGGGAAAACCTCCTGGTGTCCGTCTCGTATTCCCTTTATGAACTGCTTGTGCAGGTCTTCGGTCCATCCGGGGATGCCTCTCTCGGGGTGCGCTCGGCCGGACGTCATGTCCTCTACTAATCGGCCGAATACGGCGAATCCCGGCTGCGCCAGCTCCCATAATATCACATACACGTTGGCGGAGTGCTCGGTGTACCCGGGCTGATTTTCGAGCACTTCCGCCGTCACGCGAAGGATCGTGGAGACCGATTGTCTGATGGATGCAAGAGCCTCGACCACGCGAGCAAGCGTTTCCGTCTCGCTTTCGCATGGTCTGCGCATTGTCTTGCGGAGTTCCGCCTCCTCGCGTACCCGTTCGACGGCCGTTTGTGCGGATAGTAGAAGGTCGTGAGTTTCATCCAGTGACATCGTTGCCTCGCCGGCCAGTTCGGGCTTCCGCAAGCAGAACGCCTCAACCGCCCGACGATAATCCTTCTCGGTTGATCGAGCCAGCTCAGCTATGTTCTTCCAGAGAGGCCCGGCATATCTGGGGGTGACAAAGACCGCGTTGATGATGGTCGCTATTACGATCCCGATGAAGGTTATCTCCGTGCGGCTGGCCGAGTAGAGATAAATACTCTCGTTAGCCGGAAGGACCATGATCACGACGACGGTCGCCGCCGCCAGGACCAGCGAGTCCATCCATCCCAGGCGAATAGTCAGCATCATCACCGCGAGCACCGTGAGCCCGATCATCACCGGTCGAATGGTGTATAGAAAGGGAAAGTGTTCAATGATGATGAGGGCGGCGACCGAGAAAAGCGCGCCGATGATGGTCGCCTGCATGCGCTCGTAACCCTTGCGCACGCTTCCGGCTATGGTCGGCTGCATGCAAATTATAGCCGCCACGCCCGCGAATACAGGCTGATGGAGGCCCAGCATGCGGCTGATTCCGATGGATGCCGTGACCGCCAATGCGGTCTTCCATACCCTTGGGCCGATTCTCATTTTCAGCTCTGTTCGGCCTCGTCCCCCGGAAGCCGCGGAACCGCTCTGCCGTCGTGAGAGATGAGGGTTCGGACAGGATACGATATATCTATTCCCGTTTCCCTGTATCGCCTGTGAAGTGCCTTAACGAACTCATGGCGGAGTAGGTATTGAGAGGATACATCCTTTGCCCGCAGCACAACAAGGAAGTTTATGTTCGAGTCCCCGAATTCCTTGAATCTCACCACGGGCTCGAAATTCGAGACTGAGCCGGGAACTCGTTCCAGAACCTCTTTCGCCACATCCACGGTCACCCGTTCCACCTCGTCCAGATCGCTGTCATAACTCACACCGCATGGCACATAGACCGACAACTCGTGAGCAGGCAGCTCGCAATTCGTGATCACACTCTGGATCAACTTCGCGTTCGGGATGATGACGGTGTTGTTTTCCCACAGGCGCACGCGTGTATGCCGCCAGCTCACGTCCTCCACAAAGCCCTCTTCGCCGGTATCCAGCTTGATGTAGTCTCCGACCTTCACTGACTTATCCGCCATCAAGTACACGCCGGAGAATAGGTTCGACAAAGTATCCTGGAGGGCAAGGGCTACGGCCAGGCCGGCGACTCCCAGGCTGGTCATGAGCATAGTGACCTTGTAGCCTAACTGCCCCAGTACCAGCACGGCCACAATCGCCCATCCGGCGATATTGATGACCTTCCGCAGCACGTCAATCTGGCTCTTGCCGGTAGTGGCCACTGTGCGAGCGTACCACCACGATGATGTGTTGAACATCCTCAGCACGATCCAGGAAACGATCAGGGTCATGGCCGCCAAAGCATAGTGGTTCGCCTTGTCTGCATACTTGCTCAAAGCCTTGTCGGACAAGTCCAGCCCATGCGAATGAAGCAGGCTGATGACGGCAGCGTAGACTCCCAGAACAATCACCAGCGACACAACCGGCGATTCCAGGCATTTCACCAGTAGATCATCGAGCTCGGTCTTCGTCTTGCGGACTACCCTGGTTGTGATTAGCCGGAGAATCCGCTTGCTCAACAGCGCCAGAATCACGGTTCCAACAACTATCCCGGCTGTCGTGCCATACGTCTCTATCAATGTAGACATGGGTTACTCACTCCTGATGAGGTCGCTTTTTGAGGTTACGGACTTGCTGTAGAGTTATTATAACAGAAAACGGCGGATTCCGTCCGAAATCCGCCATTTTGAGCTAATTACTATCAGCATGCTTCGCCGATGTAGTTCGATTTCCCGTCTTAGCGGCCTCC
>DASRZD010000620.1:0-4588 GCA_035686805.1 Armatimonadota bacterium | reverse complement strand
TAGCGACTGTGTTGATTGTCAAGGGTTAAGCTGCCATTTTTGGCGGCTTTTGAAAGCAAATGATCTCTAACCATAGCATTAAGAATTATCAGCAGCTTGCGTGCACAGGCGGTAAGCGCCACTTTGACCGGCTTGCCGGCAGCTATCAGACGGTCGTAGAAGGCTTTGATCGTATGGTTATGCCTCACGGCGGTAACAGCGGCCATATAGAGCGCGGTCCTTACGTGCGCACGACCTCCGACAATGCTTCTTCGACCTCGCATAAGCCCACTATCACGGTTGAAGGGGGCCAGGCCGACAAGGGCTGCAATCTGCTTGTTGTTCACCTTCCCAAGCTCAGGCAAACCAGCAAGAAGGGTATGAGAAACAACCTTACCCACACCAGTGTTAGAGCGGCAGACCAAATCAAGTTCACGCCAAATGTCGCTGGCCTTGATCAGCTCTTCCACCTTGTGCTCAATGCTCGTCTTCTCGTTCTTCAGCCAGCTAATATGAGCCTGGATATGAGCGTGCAGAGAAGGATGCATCCGCTTAAGACGGTTCTTCTCGGCGGTGATCATCTCCACCACCTGGCGCCTTCTGGCCATCAGGTCGCTGAGTTCACGCGCCTCCGGTTCAGGCAGTTTACTCGGCCCTGGCTGGATAGCTTCAGCATAGTGAGCCAGAGTAGACGCATCGATCGAATCGGTTTTCGCGATGCGGCCGGTGGCCCTAGCGAACTCTCGAGCCAGACGGGGGTTGACCCTGGCTACCGGAAGCTTGGAATCTGCAAGCGCTCCCATTACCAGGATCTCAAGCTTGCCCGTCGCCTCAAGGACGATAAGCTCAGGGCGGATCGGCGCAAGCACTTCTATCAGTGCGTCGACGCCCTCGGGAGTATTGGGCACCGCAAAGGCCTGGTCGGTCGGCCGAATATGAACTTCCAGGCTGTCTTTTGCAACGTCGATGCCTACCCAGATCTTTACTGTACTCATTGCCATACCTCCAAGGTCACTGACGTACCTGCTGTCTCTGGTTGGCTCATCCTTGCAAGATGCGGGATGCATTCACACGCGACTGTTCGAGCTCACAAAGAGCAGGACGGCGACCAAGCTAAAACGCGGTCCCTCGGACCAAGGTGTGGGCGGACTACCGTCCTGCATGCACAACAGGTTGCCGCCAGATGCTAGATTATATACCAGAAGGTGATTTCACCTTTTTCTAATATACAAGGTTGTGGGTGTTAGGCGGCCGGAAACCAACACCAAACACCCAACACCTCAATGATCTTCCTACCACTTGATCCGAACGGTGTACGTCACCTTGACCTCGCCATCTTTGGGGACTTCGACCGGAATCTCCACCGTATTCGCGTCCTTTTTATTGTACCCGTGAGAACTCTGGGTGATCTTCCAGTCGCCCCAGAGATGCTCGACGATCACTATGGTCACCGGCAAATCCTTGTGATTTCGGAGGCTGATCTCGTAGCTTTCCTCGCGCTCATGATCGCTGATCTGCCGCTGAGTCATCTGCTTGCGCTCGCCAACCAGGTCGAAGGCGTCGCCCAGATAGAGGCGGACCTTCTCGTCCTTGGGAGTATGGTCAATCAGGTCCTCGCCGATGAAGTGCTGGTTCGCATCCGACTCCTGCTTGTAGACGCGGACCTTGCCTTTCGGCAGAGGCATGCCGAGATTGCTGGCCTGGCTATTGACGATCTCCATGAGGACGTTGACCTTCCTCTGATTCCGAGCGCCGTCGTAGACGTAGACCTTCTTGGCCGGGATGTGAGCCGCCGTCAGCAAGGAGATCTGCTTGGACTCCTTGTCTCGGACGGTCGTCTTGTCCTTGAGGGTGTATAGGTGATACTCGAAAAAGGCTTTCTCGGCGAACTGCGGCTCGGCAGCCTTTGCAGCCATAGGCGCTGTAAGTGCAAAGCCCTCGAACTCCCGTTGCGGCTGAACCCTATGGACATCGCCCGCCATGAGATTGAGCGAGGCATTCTCATAAGTCACGCCGCTCTTGTTGTCAAGCGTCACCCAGCCGGTGAGATCAACATACTTATCGAGCGAGTCAACGACCGCCACGTAGTCCGCCGACCAGGTGATGTTATTGGTGAGGTAGCTGATCTCGGTCTTCTGAGGGCCGGCTCTGTCGGAATCGAGTTTCCAGGCGAGGGTCGGGCGTGGGACCAGGCCCTGGGGCATCTCCATGACCTGAATCTCGCCTGAGGGATTGAGGACTATGCCGTTCGCTGTTTGGAGAACCAGCCCGTTCTCAGGGGTGCTCAGGACAATTCCCTCGATCTCCTTGACCGTGCCATCCAGATACTTGATGATCTTCACCCGCTTGCCGAGGGACTTGTTAAGGATGGTTCGGCTGTTCACCAGATCGTACTGGTAGTTCTGCTCCCGAACGACGACGGCATTCGGGTCGGTGAGTGACTTGAACGCGACCGAGCTTGGCTCGATCCGCGCGGCGACATCGAGGATGGACACTGTGTTCATCCCCTTCTCCAGGCTCATATCGCGGTTTTCTTTGACCAGGGCGAAGTTCTGGTTGTAGATGGTGAGCTGGACATTCGTGGGTGCGCTCGCCGTGGCCGCGAACGAAGTCGCAGCAAGTAGAATTGCGAACAGCAGAAATGCGATTCTTCTCATGACCGATTGCCTCCTATTGTGAATGTGTGGGGGGTATGGGAGTTTGGGAGTGTGGAAGTACCCCCATACGCCCAAACTCCTATACTCAATCGTTTCCTGTGCAAATATGACGCGTTCTCCTAGTCGGATGTTTCACGTTTCAGGACCGCCAGGATTGCCCGACGAATCGCCAGGGGAACAGACATGCTCCGGCGGAGCCGGCCCGGGCGGAGTAGTATGGCCTCCTGGGGGCAGACCTCATGGCAGCAGTAGCATCGGATGCAGCGGGAGTAATCAATCTTCAGACGTGATCCGTAATTCGTGACGCGTGAGGGGACGGATGGACCATTTTCAACCGTAATCACGCTCATCGGGCACATCTCGACGCACTGACGGCAGTCGGTGCATTTCTCTGTGACGAACCTTGGGCTCACGATAAGTTGGTTTCTAAGCAGTCGGTAGATGGGCCCTGGAAGTCGGCTAACTAAATCACCCTGCGGCGGCATAAGGAAATCCTCTATCTGAACCTCCTCAGGTTGGAGGCCGAGGACCTCGATCTCATCGGCGACTCCGAGGCCCTGCTCCGAGGCAAGACGGACGGTGGGGATAGACATGGGATCAATGCCGGCCACTCGGCAGGCGGTTGCATCCAGGGCAACGGGATCGGCGGATGCGATGATGAGGCCGAAGTTCCTTCTTCGCCCGGCGGCGGGGCCCTGACCATCCATGCCCACGATGGCATCCATGATCGAAAGCCTGGGCTGGACGGCTCGGAGGACATCCACCAGCATCTGCGCGAACATCTCGGGGTTATCGCCCGCCTGGAGATGGAACATCGCCTTGCGCCTGCCCGGCACGCAGCCGAAAAGGTTCTTGATAGCTCCGGAGATGCGCACCAGACCATGCGTCTTGAACTTCGGAATGTTGATCAGGACATCACATTCGTCGAGCGCTTTTGTGAGGAGCAGGCGATGGAAGACCTTCGCTTCGGGGATCTCGCGCTCGATGGAGGAATCGTCGAATCGGACGGGCTCGATGCCTGCGCGCTCGATTGATTCCATCATGCCGGTTACCGAAAGCAGGCGCTTATACTTATCCCAGTTCTCCGCGCCGATGCTCGGGCTGTCGCCGACCGAGCATACGATCCCCGAAGTAGCGGCGGCCAATCCCGCGACCGCCTCCATGACGGCGGGATGAGTGCATACCGCCGAATCGGGCGGCCTGGATGAGAGCAGATTGGGCTTCAGAAGGACCTTCTGCCCCGGAGAGACGAACTGCCCCATGCCGCCAAGGAGGTCCACCGCCTCCTTCACGGCCTTGAAGACCTTGGAGGGAGTGTAGTCTTCGCATTTGACTATTGCTACGGTAGCCATGCGGTCTACATTCTACTCCAGTTTGACAAACCAGTGCCAGCCCGGTAAGATTTCAAAGAGTGCGATTTCAGAGTATACTGCTCGCATGAGGGACTGATCATCAAGGCTGAGAAGGAGGCTTGAGATGGCATCCGACTATGCCGCGATCAAAGAAGAGAATTTCGCTCGATATGGTTGGGACATTGACCGAGTAGGCAAGACGTACCTAGCACACCAGTATAGCGACAGGACTCACTTCATATTCGAGCTCCTTCAGAATGCGGAAGATGCCCTTGCACGTCGCCGTGGGTGGAAAGGGCAACGTGGAATCAGGTTTGAGCTATCGAAGACATCACTTCGCGTATCCCACTTTGGAGAGCGGTTTGATACCGAGGATGTACGCGGTATCTGTGGAATCGGCCAGAGTACAAAGGCTCTGACAGATATCGGTCGTTTCGGGATTGGATTCAAGTCAGTCTATGCCTATACCGACAGGCCTGAAGTCTATTCACGCGACGAGCGTTTTGCCGTAGAGAGCTTCGTCTGCCCGGTTGGAATACCAGTAGCCGGCGGGGAACCTGATGAGACGGTCTTTGTGCTTCCGCTGCGGATTAATGATCG
>DASRZD010000619.1:0-7051 GCA_035686805.1 Armatimonadota bacterium | reverse complement strand
GCGGAGAACATCCCCGGCAGGATGAGCGCCTTGTAGGTGTTTCGCCAGGGGATGCCGGTCCAGGCGTCCAGGTACTTCAGCAGGATGAAGACCGGTATCATGGTGACGACGCCGGGGACCATCATCGTCCCCAGGTAGCCGAGGAAGAGCTTGTCCCTGAACGGGAACTTCAGCCGGGCGAAGGCATAGGCGGCGAGCGAGCTGGTGAGAAGTTGGCCGAAGGTGATGGTGATCGCCACGATGAGGCTGTTCAGATACCAGACCAGGAAACCGTCAACGTTATTCAGCAGGCCGAAGAACGCCTCGTCCACCGGGAACGCCTTCCATGCGCGGGAGTAGTTCGCCCAGACGATGCTGACCCTTTCAGCGGGGGTAAGGAGCTTTCGGCGGACGGTGAGCGTCTTGCCTTTCGAGCTGCCGTCCATAATGCGGACCTCGGTATTATGCCCTCGTTCGAGGAGTCGCTCGACGCGGACCTTCTTTCCGTTCATGGGAAGCCAGGCGACTTTCAGGTAGCGATCGCCTTTATGGACGAAGATCTGCTCGGTGGGAATCCACTTCGGCGGGACCTGAAAGACTTCGCCGGGTTCCTTGAGGGACGTGGTGACCATCCAGGCGAGAGGCGCGAGCATGGTGATGCCGACGCCGGTCAGGACGAGGTAGGCCAGTGTCTTGGGCATGATTGCTCTTGCTTTCATGAGTAATGCACCAACTTCGACCCTATCTTCCAGTTCACGATAGTAAACCCAAACACGAGAATAAAGAGTATCCACGCGATCGCGCAGGCGTAGCCCATGCGGTAGAAGCCGCCGAACGCATTGTTGTAGATGTGGTACATGATCGTCGTCGTGCTGCCTGCCGGGCCGCCGCCGGTCATCAGGAATGCCTGCATGAATCCGCCCTGGAAGCCGCCGATGATGCTCATGACCAGGATGAAGAAGGTCGTCGGCGAAAGGAGCGTCCAGGTGATATGCCGGAACTTCGCCCACGAGCCCGCGCCGTCAATCTCGGCCGCCTCGTAGTACTCCTGCGGGATGCCCTGAAGCCCCGCGAGATAGAGCAGGCAGTTCAAGCCGCCGATTCCGCCCCAAAGGCCCATCATGATGAGCGCCGGTTTCGCCAGGCCGGTGCTCAGCAGCCAGAGCGGCGGGTCTTTGAAGTGGATGAACTTGAACAGGAAGCTGTTCAGCAGGCCGTATTCCGGGTTATAGATCCACCGCCAGAGGAGCGCCACCGCCACGCCCGAGCAGATGCTGGGGACGAAGTAGATCGTACGGAAGATGGTCACTCCCCGAAGCTTCTGATTGAGCAGCAAGGCCACCGCCAGCGACCCGATGATGCCGATGGGAATGCCGAGCATGAGAAAGACCGTATTCCCCAGATATTGCCAGAACTGCGGATCATTGGCGATGAGGCGGCCGGCCTCATGGTGGAATCCCAGGAGCTCGGCGAAGTTGCTGAGGCCGACGAAGCTCTTCGGGGAGAGCGGCTGGAGGACGTCCCAGTTCGTCAGGCTGAGCCCCAGGGAGGCGAAGATTGGGACGAAGGTGAAGATCAGGAATCCCAGGAAGTTCGGCAGCAGGAAGGCGAACGAGCCGAGGGTGTCCTTCAAGGCACGCCTTGAAGGGTGTTGGGTGTTTGGTGTTGGGTGTTGGTTGGCTGCCAATCCTCGTCTCCTACTGGCTTCTATTCAAGACGGGGTGTGATAATCCTTCATGTTGACCTCGGGTTGACAACCGACGGCAAGGACGGTTAATATACATTCAGTCGGTATAGACGCCAAACGTCTGATAGCCACAGGATTGCAGAGCACTCAAGGAGGCAGGGGCGGCTATCAGCCAATTCCTGGCATTGGAGGCGCATGATATGAATGTTCCAGCAATTGGCGGAGCAAGAGGCGTTTTTGACATTTTCGTTCCTGGAGCATTTCTCGTCCTTAACCTGGCAGGGGTGGCGTATATGCTCCCTTTCACCGACAGCGGGACCCGAGAGCTTATCAGAGCGTCCCTCACTAATCCATTTCTGGCCGCCATTGTACTGATCTGCCTGGGCTACCTGCTCGGCGTTATCCTTCGCCTGTTCAGGACTGAATGGCCAGACAAATTATCCGCGGCATGGATCCGAAGGTTCAACCGGCACAGCCGTGGAGAAGATGGCTCTTGGCGACTCTTCGCTTGCGAAAAGTTTCCGTATGTCGGCTGGCTTAGAGAGAAATGCACGCTTTACCTCCCGCCTGATGTTCTGGAGTTCTACGAGAGAACTTGGAATTGGGACGGGAATAGACAAAGTGCACCAAACCTAATGTTCTTCAACCTGTGTAAGACGATGATCCCCTCCGATGACGAGGCAGCACAGCACGAAATATACGCAGCGGAAGCCTTGAGTCGCTATATCTCCGGAACGTTCTACTCGCTTATTGTCTCCGCCGCTATGCTCCTGATTGTAACTCTCGCGCAGCTCTTATTCCACAGGTTTTCCGTGGCTGTGAGTCTGGTCTTGCTACTCTATATATCCTGCATTGTGGCAATTCTGAAGAATTTTCGTTTCATAAGACTCAAGGAGGTAGACAGCGTCTTCGACGCTACCTTTAAGCATAGGGAAAAACTCGAATGGCACATAGGACGAGGTAAGTCCCAGTAGCAACTCGCATGAGGGCATAGCGTCCTGACATCGCGCCTTGACCCGCTGCTCAGCCTTCTGCTATCCTTCGGGTATGAGCAGACCGATCATCGGAATCACGACCGGCGGAGTGCCGGAGGATCCCAAATGGGGGATCAAGAAGTATGCGTCGTATGGGGAGGCGACTCAGGATGCGGGCGGAGAGCCGAAGTTCCTGAGCCCGAGGCCTGGGAATCCGTCGGATGACCTGGAGGGCATCCACGGCCTGCTGCTCACCGGCGGGCTGGATGTTCATCCCGACTTCTACCCTTCTCAGCTCGAGCCTGGGGACGAGAAGCTGTCGACCGACGAGTTGATCGCCGCCTACCGAATGGAGTGCAATCACGAGCGCGATGGGTATGAGATTCCTCTGGCACGAGCCGCTTACGAGCAGGGCGTTCCTATTCTGGGCATCTGCAGAGGTTTTCAACTGTTGAATGTTGCCCTCGGCGAAAGCCTGGTGAAAGATATACACACCGGGCGCAAGCATTGGGCCATACGTCAGGAAGAGTCCGACGAAGGCCCGCCCCTCCAAAGTCGCAAGCACATGATCACGATTGTCCCCGACACCAAGCTGGCGCAGATCCTCGGAGATTGTCCGATATTGGTGAACAGCCGCCATCATCAGGGAGTGACGGATAGGCTGAGGTCAGACCGCCTGAAGGCGTCGGCCTACGCCCCCGACGGGATCATCGAGGCGCTCGAAGGTATCGAGCATCCCTGGGCAGTGGCGGTCCAGTGGCACCCTGAGAAAGAGGCGGATGAGTATGTCTATGAAGCATGCAAACCCTTGTTCAACGCGTTTGTGAAGGCCTCCATACCATAGAGTATGGGAGTATGGGAGTATGGGGGTGTGGGAGTACTAGGGTTTGAACTCTTCGTAGATCCCGTCATCCGGCGCGATCTCTAATACCTCATCGATATCCACCCAGATGGGCTTCTCGCCGCGGAACTTGGTATAGAAGCGGTTCAACTCCAGGGATACGTCGAGAAGCTTATCGGTGCGGATGCCGTGCTTGCGGGAGTCCTCGCAGGGATACTGGTACTTGACCTTGAGTTCCTCGCCTGCCTCTAGCCTCTGCTCAATCTCTGCTAAGTCCATCATTCGCCTCCCTGGCAGTACTCAGCCGATATGATTCTATCAGGGGCTTAGCTTGCTGTCAAGCAAGTCACAAGCCGCAAGGATCGCCGACACCATGCTGACGGGATTTGCCTTCCCCTGCCACGCAATGTCGAAGCCCGTCCCGTGATCAACCGACGTGCGAAGGATCGGCAGGCCGAGGGTCGCAGTCACGGTGCGGAAGAAGTCCCTCGTCTTGGCGGCGATGTGCCCCTGGTCGTGATAGAGGGAGATCACGCAGTCGAAACGTCCTTCGAGAGCCTGATGGAAGACCGAGTCCGCGCCGATTGGGCCGGTCACGTCGATCCCCTGCCCCAAGGCCTCTGAGATCGCCGGCAGGATAATCTCGGCTTCCTCATCGCCGAACTGCCTTCCATCGCTCGCATGGGGATTCAGCGCGGCAACGGCGATCTTCGGGCTTGGGAACCCCAGCTTCCTCATGGCGCTGTGGACCCTCAATATGAAGTCAAACAGCCTCTCCCGGGTGATGTAGTCAATCGCCTCTCTCAGCGAGAGATGGCGCGAGAGGAAGAGTATGCGCATGTTCTCAGTTAGGAACAGTGTCAGAGGTTCGGGAGCATTGAGGTACTGGGCGAGAAGCTCGGTGTGGCCGATGCCCTCGATGCCCGCGGCGCGCAATGACTCTTTGCTGATGGGGGCTGTGGAGATCGCATCAATCCTCCTTCGCCAAGGAGACTTCGCCCAGGCTTCGTCTCCCGAGGGCTTCGGAGGACAAGTCCGCTTTTCGAGGGCCAACTCGCATGCCTTGCGGATGAAGGCGTCTGCGGCCAATCCTCCGACTGCCTGGACCTTCCCCGGCTCGACGGTCTCAAGGCCAGGGACCGCAACATCGAGCACCTCGACCCTGCCCAATTCACCGACTGCATCTTCCGGGCCTTGAATACCGACCGGTTTCGCTCCCAATCTGCGCAAAACAGTCATGCTCCCGATGACGATTGGGATCGAGTGGCGGTAGACCTCCTGACTCTCGAGCGCCCCCAGCACGACCTCCGGCCCAATGCCCGCCGGGTCGCCCATCGTAACGGCGATAATGGGGCGGCAAGTCATGGCAGGCTGTGCATCCACTCGACCTCGCGGGCGAGACCTTCTCGGATGCCGACCTCAGGCGAGTAACCGAGGATTTCCCGAACGGCCGCCGTCTCGGACATGGTGTGGCGGACGTCGCCTTTCTGGTCTTCCTCATGGCGGACGCTCAACGGACCGACCAGTTCCCCCAGGATCTCCAGCACGCCATTCACGCTGATGCTCGATCCGCCGCCGACGTTGAACACCCGCCCGACCGCCTCCTCGGTTTCCGCCGCAAGGATATTCGCCTGAACCGCATCTAACACGAAGGTGAAGTCGCGGGTCTGCTCGCCGTCGCCGAACACGACGATCTCCTCACCCTTCAAAGCAGAGCGGATGAACTTGTTGAACGCCATATCTGGGCGCTGGCGAGGGCCATAGACGGTGAAATACCGCAGGCTGGTGGTCGGGACGCCATAGTTCACGCAATAGAGGTGGCAGAGGTGCTCGGCCGCGAGTTTAGTCACTCCGTAGGGAGAGACCGGCTGAGGGCGGGCAGTCTCCACCAAGGGCAGTTCAGGCGAATCGCCATAGACCGAGGAGGATGATGCGTAGACCAGCTTCCGAATGCCTGAACCCTTGGCGGCCTCCAGGAGCTTCTGGGTCACGAGGATGTTGTTGCGGACGTAGACCTCGAAGTACGATCCCCAGCTCAGCCTGACTCCCGGCTGAGCTGCTTCGTGGAACACCCAGTCTATACCATCGAGCAGGCCTTTCAGATCCAGCTCAAGGAGGTCGTCTTCGATCAACCGATATGCAGGAGATGCAAGGGCGGTCTTGACATTCGCCCTCTTGATCTCGATGGAGTAGTAATCGGTGAAGCAATCAACGCCGGTGACGCGGTGGCCCAAATCAAGCAGCCGCTCGGAAAGCATGGAACCGATGAAACCCGCAGCACCTGTAACTAAACAATCCATGGATCAACCAATACATTAGGTCGGGGGCAGCCAATGTCGTTGAGACTGATTGCTGCCCCCGGGGCAAAACTATCTGCCGGCTAGATCACTTGCCGATCTTGAACATCTTCGTGCCGCAAGCCGGGCAAATCCCCGTGGTCGCCGGCTTCTTGTTCTTCATGATCGTGGGCGTGGGGTTCTTCATCTCCCTCTTCGCCTTGCACTTCACGCAATATGCCTCCATTCAAATCACCTCCTTGTCTTCAAATAGAGTTCCCGGAAAAAATGACGCTTGCTGCACCTCCAGGCGACATAGGGGTGTCAGCCTTGGCGCAGCTTCTCGACCGTATTCCACAACTCTCGCATGAAATCCTTCTTGGGCGAGCTTTTTTCACATAAGATTTTCGAGATTCTCAAGCTGGGATGGAGTTCCTATCGCCACAAGGGTGTCTCCTTCATGGATCTCGGTGTCGGGAGAGGGGCTAGTTATCAATGCCCCTGCCTTGCTTTTCACCGCGATAATCGTTGCTCCCGACCTCTCTCGTATGTCTGATTGCCTGATCGTTTTCCCGGCAAATTCGGACTTCTCTGTCACTTCCACCTGGCCAATCTCGATCTCCAGGGACTCGCTGTACATGGCACTCTCGAGGAAGTCAACCACTGTCGGACGCAGGACCGCCCATGCCATTCTCCTGCCGCCAAGGATGTAGGGCGACATGACCCGGTTCGCGCCTGCCCTTCGCAGCTTGGGCTCATCCTCGATTCGAATTGACCTTGCGACCACAAACAGATTCGGGTTCATGCCCTTGGCGGTCAATACGATGAAGGTGTTGTCGGCGTCGCTG
Source organism: Armatimonadota bacterium (assembly GCA_035686805.1). Classification (GTDB taxonomy): domain Bacteria; phylum Armatimonadota; class UBA5829; order DTJY01; family DTJY01; genus DASRZD01. The sequence continues at coordinate 446 of DASRZD010000619.1, read as the reverse complement.
GGCGCGACTGATATCAGCCCTTTCGCGACATCTACCCCTGCAGCCTTCAGCACTTTCTCGTCCGTCGCGTCCCCTTCCACGAAATGGGCCTTTTCAGTGATCAACCTGGGCAATTGTTCCGGATTGTTCTCAACGACCACGAACGGAACCTTGCGCGCTCTGAACTCCGCCGCGATTGCCTGGCCCATCCTTCCGTAACCGCATATTATGTAATGGTCTTTGATGCCCCTGATGGCCTTTTCCATTCTTCTCCTCCAGAACAAGTGCTGCATCTTCTCAGTGGCGGCGACTTCGATGGCGCTTCCGATTGTGTAGAATACGACCGCAAAGAGGGTCGAGACACCCGCCAGCATAAGCACAGTTGTGAATATAATCCCTGCCCGTGAAAGTGGCTGTGGAATCCCATAGCCTACTGTCGTAAGTGTCATGACAGTCATGAAGAGCGA